>JAWOEM010000447.1:0-4742 GCA_046482785.1 Salinivirgaceae bacterium | reverse complement strand
CCAACTCGTATACTTTCAGGTAATTTAGTGCGTCTTCAATATTGTCGGTCTGTTGTGGCTTTTCGCAGTTGGTGTGCAGTGTAAGGTCAACCAAAAAACGATTGCCAACTACTTGTTCTTGTTCATAACATCCATGATAAGCGAAAAATTCCATGTTTTCTAATTCTATAATGCCCATTATTGTATTCTTTTTCGGATAATTATTATTATATGTCTGAGCCATAAGTGCTCAATTTGTATGCGAAGCTATAGAATCATTTCAATAAATCCTACGCTGGTATGTCTTTTTATGATTAAAAATCTGAGTTGCAAAATTCTACGCTCATTTTTCGAAATACAAGATTTCCATGGGCATAAACAATCGCAAGAATTCCCTGCTTAAATAAATAGTATCATTTCAAATATATTTGGATTGGAAAAACATTATTGACTAATTTTATGCTTCTACAAATAATTGCCCACCATTTAAAGTGGCTAAAAGCTTTGAAATGATTATTTTTGTGAATTGTGTGCGGGTCTGACCAGTAAAAGTTTGCATAAAAAGGTTCGAGCACAAGCAATGAAATATCGAAATACACATTAAAAGTATAAAAAATGAGCACACCGGAGAAACAAAGCGAAGAACGAAAATCGCTCAATTTTATTGAGCAAATTATTGAAGAGGATATCAAAAATGGCAAAAACCAGAAACGAGTACATACTCGATTTCCTCCGGAGCCTAACGGATACTTGCATATTGGACATGCAAAATCGATTTGCCTGAACTTTGGACTGGCAAAAAAGTATAACGGAAAATGCAACTTGCGTTTCGACGATACCAATCCGGAAAAAGAAGAAACCGAATACGTTGAATCCATTAAAGCCGATATTCGTTGGCTTGGGTTTGAATGGGACGATGAAGAAAAATATGCATCAGACTATTTTGACCAACTTTACGAATGGGCTGTTTTATTGATAAAAAACGGGAAAGCTTACGTTGACGAACAAACTCCTGATGAAATATCGAAACAACGGGGAACCACCACAGAGGCAGGCAAGCACAGCCCCTATCGGGATCGTGATATAGCCGAAAACCTCGATCTTTTTGAACGAATGAAAAATGGGGAGTTCGAAAGCGGATCCAAAGTGTTAAGGGCAAAAATCGACATGGCATCACCCAATATGTTATTGCGCGATCCGATTATTTACCGAATCCTGAATCGCCCGCACCACCGCACCGGCGATAAGTGGCATATTTATCCCATGTACGATTATGCGCACGGCGAATCAGATTATATCGAAGGTATCACGCATTCCTTATGTACGCTCGAATTCGAAGTTCACCGCCCGCTTTACAATTGGTTTCTCGATCAGTTAGCTGAAGGTGACTATCGGCCCCGACAAATTGAATTTGCTCGCTTTAATTTGGGGTACACTGTTATGAGTAAACGCAAGTTGCTCGAATTGGTGAAAGACAATCATGTGAATGGGTGGGATGATCCCCGCATGCCTACCATTACAGGAATTCGCAGACGAGGTTATCCGGCTGCTGCTATTCGTCGGTTCTCCGAAATTATTGGTATTGCTAAGCGCGATAACTTACAAGATGTGGCATTGCTCGAACATACTGTGCGCGAAGTATTAAACGAAACAGCGCCAAGGGTTATGGCGGTGCTCGATCCGGTTAAGCTGGTGCTAACCAATTATCCGGAAGATAAAGTAGAAGACGTAACCATAGAGAATAATCCGGAAAATCCCGAAGCCGGAACACGTACAATGCCTTTTTCACGAGAACTATACATCGAGCGCGATGATTTTATGGAAGATGCGCCGCGGAAGTTTTTCCGCATGACGCCCGGTAAAGAAGTGCGGCTTAAAGCCGGATACATTGTAAAATGTACTGAGGCCATTAAAGATGAAGCCGGGAATATTACTGAAATTAGAGCTACCTACGACCCCGATACCAAAAGTGGTTCCGGAACAGAAGCCTCCATGCGCAAGGTAAAAGGAACATTGCATTGGGTGTCGGCCAAACATGCTCTGGACGCTGAAGTAAGATTGTACGATCGGCTATTTACGGTTGAAGAACCAACGGCTAGCAAGGAAAAAGACTACAAGGAGTTTATTAATCCCGAATCGCTGCAAATAATCGAAAAATGCAAAGTTGAGCCGAGTTTGGCTGAGGCTAAGCCCGAAGATCGTTTCCAATTTCAGCGAAAGGGGTACTTCGTAGCAGACAGGTACGATCATAACGCCAAAAAGTTGGTATTTAACCGTACAGTACCATTGCGCGATACATGGGCAAAAGTAAACAAGAAATAATTGGCGAAAGAGAGCTTAAAAAAGCAAACTTTTTCAATTCAATTATCCAAATAATAAAGGGCGGAATTTACAGTAGATTCCGCCCTTTTTCGTCTGTTTGATTAACAAACCAATAACGTTTTAATCCGCTATAAATCGTATATTTGCCTAAAATGAATCGCAAAAACCAATTGCAATTTTGAAAAGCAGGATAGGGATTATTGCTAAGGGATTGCTTGCAGTTGCTTTAATTACTGTATTTGCAAAACTTCACAGCTCCGATATTGGATTTCCACAGGAGGCCATTAGAGAACTCGAACAAAAAGTGTTTACCGATCGTCCTGAAACGATGTCGAACGATGATAGGCACGACAAGGTCGCCATGTCTAAACAAAAATACTCCGACATTACCGAACCGAAAGTTTCAACCGGTGGGTTGATGCTTGCTGACTACGAAGGTTTGCCATTGCATTGAAGAACAGGCGTTTGTAAATAATCTATTCATCATATTATTTTTCTTCTTTCCGAATCGCTCGTGTTATGTGGTTTTTGCCGGGTGGCCCGGGAATACGTTCCACCGAAAATCCTACAGATTGAAGTGTTCGGCGAACAGTGCCTTTTGCGCTGTAGGTTGTAAGTATTCCATTATGGTTTGTGCCTTTATAGAGTTTAGAGAAAATCGCCTCCGACCACATTTCCGGTTGCTTGTCGGGCCCGAAAGCATCAAAGTAAATGAGATCAAACATACTCTCGGGTTGCCAATTTATTAAATCTCCTTGAATCTTTCGAAGAGTAAAAGTTCCGTTTATTTTTATTTCGGCATCCCAATCTGACGCATGCATTTGCATAAATGACTCGTGCAATTGCTCATCAATAAGTGCTGCATAGTTTAGCTTTTCCGCTATATCCATGGGTATCGGGTAACGTTCAATCGAAGTGTAATGAATGTTGATGTTTTTTTTCAACGCATGGTTAAGAGTGAGCAGAGCATTGAGACCTGTTCCAAAGCCTACTTCGAACACAGCAATAGCGTTTTTCTCAATTTGATTCAGTCCTGCTTCAATATATACATGCTTCGATTCTTGTATGGCTCCTTTTGTGGAATGGTAATGCTCGTTTAATTCGGGAACAAAAAGGCTGTCGCTGCCATCATCGGTTTTTATGGGTTGTGTAATCACTTGTGTATATTTTTTGACGACCGGCCTTAAAATAGCCCGTCGATGAACTCTTCCCGTGTTACATTTGAAAAATACTCACTAATATCAATTGCTTTCAATTGCTCGTTCAGCTGATTATAGTCGTGGGGCAACCCCTGAAGCAAATTTTCCAACTCCTGAATATCCTTGGTATTGAAGAAGTCGCCATAAATTTTGGCTTTTTTAATTAGTCCTTTTTGTACATCAAGGTTCACCTCAATGTGGCCTCCCTCTGTTTTCATTCCTTTTTGGAAATTATATTCGGGCGAATAACCAAAGTTCCACTGCCAGGTTCCGTATTTTTCATCTACAAGCTTTTGGATGGCGGCTTTGTCTTCCTCGGTTAGTTCATAAATTCGACTGTCTGCATACATATCGCGTACGTGTTCAACAATGCTGTCTTCGAATTGCTGTAAAGTGAGCGGATTCTTTAGGTGAACACTAATGTTTGTTACTCTGCTTCGAATAGATTTTACGGCTTTGTCCTTGTATTTCAGAGGGTTTACACGGAGGGCTTTCGATAAATCGGGCAATTTAGAGCTGAAAAGTAGAGTCCCGTGATGCAGAATTTTATTCTGATAAACGTGTTCTGCGTTTCCACTAAATTTTTTGCCTTCTATGGTAAGGTCGTTGCGGCCTTCAAACCTTGCTTCCACACCGTGCTTCACAAGCACATCGAGAATAGGCTGTGTATATTTTCGAAAATCGACCAATTTATCTTTTTCGCCTTTTTTTATGAATGTAAAATTCAGGTTTCCGGGATCGTGAAAAACGGCACCTCCACCAGATAGCCGACGTATAACATCAATATTTTGCTGTTTTACGTAATCAACATTTATTTCAGCTAGGGTGTTTTGATGTTTTCCCACAATAATAGAGGGTTGATTAATGTACAGATAAAAGCACTCCTCGTTTTTGTGCTTTAACAAATATTCTTCAGTTGCAAGATTAAATGCAGGGTTGTTGGTTGTCGACTTAATGCACAGCATAGTAAATTGGTTATTAGTTGATTGATTGAATATTTATTTCCTTTATTTGAAGCATGTAACGTAAAGTTTTGCCGCAAAATAGTAAACCCTTTTTCCCTATTTTTGTTTAACTTGTACAAATATGGTGAAAATATATCAGCTATACCGACTTTTTTTTGTTGTTGCCTTACTGTTGTGGGTCAATTCTGCCTTTGCGCAAGTTGAGAACGATGGCGAGCAAAATAATGTGTTGCAAATGTCACGCGAGCTCAATTCCGATCGCACAAATGCACAATCG
>JAWOEM010000441.1:0-4546 GCA_046482785.1 Salinivirgaceae bacterium | reverse complement strand
CAGCCGTGCGCCGCGACGGTTCGCGCGCTCGAACCAACCGACACCCTCTCGCTCTCCAACCGCGATCTCTACAAGGTCTCCAAGCTCGACATGAAGACGTACGCGCTGCTCGTCATGAACCTCGCGCGCGAGATCAGTCGCCGCCTTCGCCACATGGACGACATGATCGCGGGTACGAAGCCGTAGCCCTTGCTCGCCTTCCTCATCGTCGCGCTCTCGGCGACCTTCGTCGCCGCGTCGTTCATCATCATCCAGACAGGCCGCACCGGCGCCGCGCCGGTCCCTTCCAACCGCGCCATGCGCTCCGCGATGAGCAAACTCCTCGGCGAAGAACTCGATCGAGCGGAGGCAGATCGCACGTCGGCGGGGGCGATCCGTATCGTCGACCTCGGCTCGGGCTGGGGTGGATTGACGCGAATGCTCGCCAAAGCACACCCGACCGCCGCGTTCACGGGAGTAGAGTTGTCGATCGTACCGTTGATCTGTTCGCGCCTCGCCCTCCTCGCGTCCGGGCCGGCGAACGCTAACTTCGAGCGACGCAACCTGCACCGCACACTCGATGTGTGGAATTAAATCTTGACAAACAGATTCTTACAGCGATGGGAGTACATCAACAGTTTTTTTTGAGACCAGGTGTATTATCATCCACCGAAATTCCACATGGATCATATTCTCAAGGGCAAAACCCTTGCGGAATTTAGGTTAGGTGGGGATCCGTTTGATTATGCGCATAATTTCTGCAATCAACGCATGAAAAGTTGCAGTTCGACGTTCAAATATGATAACGATCGCTTAATTTTGTCCGTATGCACAAAAAATGGCTGGTAGCACTTTTTTTTATTTTGCTTGGGAATGTTGGTTTTAGCCAATATGCAAACTTCCGTAGCAGCTATAAAGCCGTGAGTGATTCTATTGTATTCGATACCCTGCCGGTGATTAACCATAGCGTTATTGTGCAAACAAAAGCAGGAATAATACCTGATAAACTCTGGACGCTAAATGCCGAACGTGCAACGCTTTATTTTTCGCAAATTCCTCATGCCGATTCGGTAAAAATTAGCTGGCGAATATTTCCGCCCATGTTGTCGGAAACCTATTTTCACAAAAACACATCATTGCTAAAGCAACAAAAGATCTATACCATTAACAGCCCGAATAATCAGCGACAAAATTTATTGCAGCAATCACAAATAGACCGATCGGGCAGTATTTCGCGTGGCTTTACTATGGGAAACAATCAAGATGTTACAATGAATTCGAGCCTGAACTTGCAGCTTTCTGGTAAGTTAACCGATAATTTGTCGGTTTCGGCATCGATTACCGATGCCAACATCCCCGTACAGCCCGATGGTAATACGCAACAGTTGCAGGAATTTGACCAGATTTTCATATCCGTGTATAATGACGATTTAAACCTTACACTCGGCGATTATAACCTGAAAAGTCCAACCGGAACGTTTATGAATGTGAACAAAAACCTACAAGGCATACAGTTTACCAATAAAATTACAGCAGGGAAAGATCAAGAAAAGGCGACCACTATAAAAAATAGTCTCTCGGGAGCAGTGAGCAAGGATAAGTATTACCGACAACAACTAACGCCAATCGAGGGAAATCAAGGTCCGTACAAGCTGAATGGGGCGAATAACGAACGCTTCATTATTGTTATTGCCGGATCGGAGAAGGTGATAATTGATGGAGAACACCTAAAACGCGGCCAGCAGCATGACTATACAATAGATTACAATAGCGCCGAAATTACATTTAACCCCAATGTGGCTGTCAATTCTGATATGCGCATTTATGTTGAATTTGAATATACCGATAAAAACTACAATCGGTATTTGGTGGCCAACTATGCAGAAGTTACACACGAACAAACCCGCGTATGGTTTAATGTCATCAGCGAAAGCGACAGTAAAAACCAACCCATTGATTTGGATTTGACTACCGACATGGTTGATGTATTGGAAAACGTTGGCGATAATACAAACGAAGCTGTGGTGCCAAGTATTACGGAGCAAGAATTTAGCGACAATATGATTTTGTATGCCCGAAAAGATACTCTGGTTGGCGCAGAAACATACGAAATGTATTACTACTCAACAAATCCGGATTCGGCCACTTACCGACTTGGGTTTTCGCTGGTTGGAGCAGGCAACGGAAATTATGTGAAAACCGAAAATCTGGCAAACGGCAAAGTGTATAGATGGGTAGCTCCCCAAAACGGCGAGCCCGTAGGAAGTTACGAACCCGTTATTCAACTTACTGCCCCAAAAACGCAACAACTGATTACCACCGGAATGGAAATGAAACATGGCAAGAAAGGGTTTACCCGTGTTGAAATGGCATGGTCTCACCTCGATGAAAATACTTTTTCAGGTTTGGATGGGAAAGATAATCATGGGTATGCAATACATTACGAGGGGCTACACCAAATTGCCGGCGATTCGACCACAAATCTATCTATTGGCACACAATACCAACTGACACATAGTAACTTTAACTACTTTGAACGCTTTCGGTCGGCGGAATTTGAACGCGACTGGAACGTGCGCAATATGAAATTTAATGATAACGAACACGTTGCCACAATTCAGTTACAGTACAACCATTCCAAGCAGCTAAGTAGCACACTTGGTGCACAAACCTACATTGTGCCCGGAGCATACGAAGGGATAAAGGGCGATGGCAATATAAACATATCGCATTCGAGACTTACTGTGAATGAAAACTTTAGCTATTTGAATGCAGCAACCGACAGCACCACGGGTATTTTTTTGCGAAATAAGGCAACCATAAGCACCCCAATTTGGAAACTGGAAACCGGACTCAGACAAGAATTAGAATCGAACCAAATAACCCTTGGCAAAACCGAACTTAGCAGTACTGCATATGAATTTTATTTTTACGAATATTTTATAAAAAACAAAACACTCGAAAACATAGAGGCTGAGTTGGCGGCCAATTACAGGAAAGACCACAGGGCTTTTCGCAATAAAATGGAGCCCGAAAAGGAACGCAGAGGCTTAACGCTTACTACTGCCTGGAACGGCTACCGTAAAAGCACATGGCGATTAGTGGCCAATTACCGACAGGTGAACATTTTAAACGACTCATTGGTAAAAAGCAAGTTGCCGGAGCAACATGTGAGCGCACGGGTAGAAAACAGGTCTGTGTTGTTCGATGGAATTATACGCAGCAGCACATTTTACGAAATTAGTACCGGGTTGGAAAGTAAAAAAGAGTATGCCTATCTCGAAGTAGAAAAAGGACAGGGAAACTACATTTGGATAGACCGAAACGACAATGAAATAAAAGAGCTAAACGAGTTTGAAATTGCCCAAATAGCTGCAGAAGGCGATCACATACGCATGTACATCCCTACCGATGAATATGTTTCCGTGTATGCCAACCGTTTTAAACAAACATTTGACATCAACTTTAGGAAATGGACAATAAATGAAAATTTTTGGCTAAAGATGCTCTCTCGCTTCTCTGATCAGCTCATGTTTAGTATTGATCAGAAAGTTACGGAAAATGATTTTTCTACTTATGCCAATCCATTTGCCTCTCAACAGAGCGACACCAGTCTGATTTCGACAAACCGATCGATCCGAAATATATTTAGCTTTAATAAAACCGATCCGAAATTTGGTGCTGATATCATTCTCACAGAAAACACAAGTAAGAACTTGCTGACCAATGGATTTGAGGGGCGAAACCAAAAGTCTGTAGAGCTACAAACCCGATGGAACCTAACCCAATATCTGACATTGACCAATAGCGGTGGTACAGGAGAAAAATCGAAGTCGACAGCATATTTTACACAAAACAACTACACAATAAGCAACTACAAATTAACCAACAAGCTGCGCATTCAGCCCAATACCACTTACCGATTTGAATTACAATACACCTTCGATACCAAGGAAAACAAAAAGGGAGAGGAAGAGGCAACTCACCACGATGCCGGGGTTTCGTTTCATTACGCAGCTGCTCAAAAAAGCACCATTGATGCCGGGTTTCATTATATCGACGTGAGTTTTACCGGAACAGGAAACAACTCCCTGACGTATGAACTGCTCAACGGATTGCAAAAAGGAGCCAACTATACCTGGGAGTTACAATGGAATAAACAATTGTCGAAAAGCTTTCAAATGAGCATCAGTTATAACGGCAGGGCAGGCGACGATACAAAAACCATTCACATCGGGAACATGCGTGTAAGAGCTATGTTTTGACAAGTAGTTACATTCAAAAAGTTCATTACTTGACTAACTTTATAAAAAGACACCCCTGAAGGAATATCTTATCCTCCAGGGGTGTTTTACATATAATCGTTAACCTGTTTACTGTATTACTATTCGTGTGCTTATTGATTTGTTATTCGTCTGTATATTAAGCATGTATATACCATCGCTAAGTTTTCCCACATCGATTGTTTCAATTTTGCTGGGGTTCTCTTTATTTAGAACCACCCTGCCGGTCAGGTCAGTTAGGGAGAAGCGTTGAGCTTGTTTTTCCCCTATTTCAATTGTAAGAG
>JAWOEM010000424.1:0-15715 GCA_046482785.1 Salinivirgaceae bacterium | reverse complement strand
ACAATGGCACTCATAATAATGAGGCTACGCGTTCTGTTTCTCCATATATTTCGCCATGCGACACACCAAATCATAATTTTTCTTTTTTGTGATTAAATGAATGTTACTGAATACAAACCAGATATACCCTGTGGTTATCTGAGCAAATTGCCTCAACAAAATACTTGTTCAAAGCTATTGTTCTGACCAATTTACTCAGCAACGCACTAGTTTCCCCGAATGGCATCAATTGTGTTTAACCTGCGAATGTAATAATACGGATAAATTGAAATTGCCAATGTAACGGCAAGTACCGTAAAAACCTGGTTAAAAAACACTTGTGGTACAACTTTAAAAAAGAGTACCGGTTCAAGCCCAAATTGCTCGTAGGCAGCTCCATACTCGCCGGTTATGGGTATTGGATTGGCTGACAAGTAGGTAATTAGCGGCCAACTAAAAAGAAAGCCAACCACAACGCCAATAAAGGCAATTAGCATTGTTTCCATCCAAATAATTGCGCTTAAACGTCGTTTTTGCATGCCAACAGCCACCATCACTCCCATTTCTCTGCGGCGTTCGGCCATCATCATTAAAATGGTGCCGAGAATTCCAAAACCTATTACAAGATACAAAATACCCAACATGAGCACGGCGCTGGCTTTATCGCTATTAATAAAATTAACCAACTCGGGAGAGAGCTCCTGCCAAGTCAAATAATTATATTGATCGCCAAATTTCCGCATAAGCGTTTCCTCAACTTGCGGCACTTTCGCATAGTCATTTATTAGTAAAGCAATTTCTGTAAGTTTGTTATCGGCATAGAAAAATTCCCGGGCGGCATCAATATGTAAATAGACGCCTAAATTATTTAATTCTTGGGTTGGAAATGCAAGAATGCCCTTTACGGGATACAAACCTGCTGCATTTGTTCCATGATAGCCCTGACTCATAAGAATAAGTGTATCGCCAATACCAACTTGCAGGTGGTTGGCAATATTTTTTGTGACGAGCAATCCCCGGTCGTTTTTCGCAAGAAATTCACCTTTCACAATCCATTGCGACAGCTCGGTAAGTTGTTCTTCTTTAGCAGGATGTATCCCTATAAGTGCACCTCCTTTGGTTTTATTTCCGTTTGAAATCAGGGAGAAACTTTTTAGTCTGGGAACAGCAACTTCAACGCCATCAATACTTACAATCTCATCGAGCAACCCGTCGCGTTGCTCAATAACATTGTTAATAGACTGATTTTCGTTATAATCAACATGCTGTATTTGAATATGCCCGGTGTATGTTTTTACCACGTTATCGATCATACTTCCGTAAATGCCTTCTTGCATAGAGCCCATCAAAATACTCAGGACAACAGCAAAGAATACCGACATCACGGTTATGATAGTCCTTCGCTTATTTCGCCAAATATTGCGCCAAGCCAATTGTAGGTTTTTCATAGTTTCAGATTTTGATTAGCGTACACGTTTCATGTTCTGCTGAGAGAAAAATTGATCTTTTATTGGAACATCGAACTCCATTTGATCTATAACCACCACCGTCTTTTTGTTTGGTTCATCGGCGGGCTGAACAACCGTTTTGGTGGGAATTTCTCTTCCGTCAACCATTTGCACATCGCTATTCAAATGACTCTTAACAAGCTCATTATCCTCATTATAGTACTCTACCTTTAACGGAAAATATTTCTCCTTTGCAATGTAGCTCACAATCTTGCTCCAAACCACAGCCGCGTCTTCTTTGGGTTTCATCTCTACAACCCAACATGTGTAACCCTCATAATCAACTACATTCTTAACCGAATGGTGATAATCGACTACAATACTGGACTCTTTCAAAATATCATCGTTGGAATAATCGGAGCCCATCCAGCCCTGAGCGAGCATACTGGGCGGCAATTTTATCAATCGACTAATTTTGGGATTCCAGGTCCACATTTCATTTTTACGTTTTAAAAACGTTTGCCCCTTGTCGGAGGCAGGCGATTGAATATAGGTAAGCGCTAAGTCGCGGCCTTTGCCCCAACTTTTAAAGGTAATGGAACGCTCCCATGTTGGACGAACAATAGTCATGGTCATTTTACTAACATAGGAATCGCCTTGCATAAGTTCGTCTGATTTGCGAACAATTTCGGTTGCATGGTCTTCCTGAGCCACCAATTGACTCAAAGGAAGAACCAACAACATAACGATGCGAGAAAGAAAGTTAAAATTCATAAATTAAGGTTTTATTGGGTTTTGGATTTTTAGATTTTTTTTTCGATGGTTTACATCGAATTGCATTTTTCTAATCGCTCTTTATAAAAGTCGAGTACCACCTCCCGATAATACGAAACCGATGTTGCATTTTTATCGGTAAGATACTGAATGAGAACACCTTTTATCAACGATGAAAAAATAATTAACTCGGCTTCGAAGCGCTCCTTGAAGCATTCTCTAAAAAAGGCAATTAACATTTCAACCGAACGCTTTCCGAGTGTGCCAATATCATCAGAAAGCTTATCGGCAACGCCTTTCTGTAGCACTAAACTCGTATATAATTGCCAATGCACTTTCCGCTCCTGAATATTATCAAACAAGAAAACAATGAAATTCAGGAACTCCTTTTCAGTGACCGTCCCATCCCTATCTTCATCCAAATGCACGTATATGGTGTCAATAGTTTCGAGCAAAACGGCACGCAACAGCTCATCCTTACTTTCGAAATAGTTGTACATCAGCCCCTTAGAAACACCTGCGGTTTTGGCAATTTTGGCTATTGATGTATTATAAAAACCTTCCTCAGCAAATAGCTTTAAGGCCACATCCATAATTTTCGCCTTCCTATCTATTTTTCCTTCTCTATTTGTCGATGTATTTTCGTTGATCATAATTCAAAATTGAATGAACGGTCGGTCAAAAATAAGGGGCTTTTTTAATATTTCCAAAAATAGTTGTAACTTTTTTGTAGAAACAGGAAAATAAATAAACTATCCAACTCATTTCCAATTACTTAGAAACATAAGTCGACAAAGGAAAAAATCCGAATTAATCGACCTTGCGACCGAAAGTCCGTAAAGCAAAATAGAGGAAAACCATGGCAAGCGGATAGGTAATCCATGGGGACACATTCCAAATTAAAGGAATAAGGCAGAAGATGAGTGCAACACCTCCAACGGTTAAGGCATAAGGCATTTGGGTGCGCACATGTTCAATATGGTCGCAATTACTGGCCAGAGAGCTTAAAATAGTTGTATCGCTAATGGGGCTACAATGGTCACCCATTACGGCTCCCGCCAAAATTCCTGCAATCATTTGTGACAGCAACACCACAATTTCGGCTTCAGGCATGACTGCCATAGCGCCAATCTTCCACGTTACCGGCATTAAAAGCGGATACAAAATGGCCATGGTCCCCCATGAAGATCCGGTTGAAAATGCAACCAACGCAGCAAGAATAAATGTAATTGCCGGCAATAATCCGGGCATCGCTTCCAACGATGCCAACATTCCCGATAAAAACTCGGCAGTATGCAGTTCTTGTGTAATTGTGGCCAACGACCATGCTAAAATTAAAATCACAATTGCGCTTAGCATAGCCCGAAATCCATCGACAATAGCTTCAGAAGCTTTGCGAAGTGACAAAAGTTTCTGGCCAACACTCATAAGAAAAGCAACCAAAACAGCCACCATCGACGACCATAAAAGTGCTTTAAATGCGTCGGAATCTCCAATGGTGATACTCAATTTCCGCACAAAGGTGATGCTTTCATCACTCCAAAGCGCACTATCGTATCCGGTTACAACCAAACCGGCAAATGTACCGAAAATTATTATCGACACAGGAATCACTGCATTTATCCAATGTGAACTAATATGCTTGGAATCATCCGATTCTGCTATTTCCTCAACCCCTTCTTCCCGCGCCTTTCGTTCCGCCTGGTACATTGGGCCAAAATCTCTCCGCTGAAAAATCACTAACAGAATAAAAAACAAGGCTAAAAATGGATAAAACCGATAAGGTAAAGACTGCAAAAACAGTTGATACGGACTAATTTCAGTGGGCAATTGATTTAGCCCCTCTTGAATATAACTAAGCTCTACCCCAATCCAAGTAGTTACAAATGCCAAGCAGGCCACCGGTGCAGCTGTAGAATCTACAATATAAGCCAATTTTTCCCGCGATATTTTTAATCGATCAGTTACCGGGCGAACGGTATTTCCAACAACCAGCGTATTGGCATAATCGTCGAAAAATATAAGTATTCCGAGCAACCACGTTAAAAACAAGCCTTTACGAGGAGTAGTAACTTTGCGCGCCAGCCTACTTACAAGGCCTTGCATACCACCATTTTGTCTGATTAGCTGCACAACAGCACCAATAAGAAGCGAAAACACAATTACCGATGCATGGCCGGTATCTGCAATGGTTGAAATAATGCGATTGTCCACAATATCGAGTAATCCCTTCCCCAATGCACCCATAAAAGATGTTTCTGTTCCATACCAAACGATTGCCGCCGTACCGCTGAACAAACCAATTAGTAATGCAGTAAGAACTTCTTTAAAAAGCATCGCAAACAAGATAGCAATAAGGGGTGGCACCACAGAGTACCATAGCGGCATAACGCGAATAAAAACGTGCTTTTCTCGCTTCCCAACGGCAAAAGTATAAGTTCCGCTTTGCGTGGGCCGAAAACGAAATTCACCGTTCGTATTTATGGCAACCGATTGTTTTTGACCGGACGAGGAGATAGTTATACTATCATGTAAATCAGCACTTTGAAACTTTACAGCAAGGGGTATATCCTGAATGGGGACACCCGTAATTTCAATATCGAATTTGGAGGAAGAGTTGGTTATCGCACTTAACTCACACTGTGCTACACTAAGAAGTGTATGCAACAGCAAAAAAATCGTAGTAAGAACGCGATACCGCATCATAATACTTTTAGTTTTTTATTTGATCGGGCTTTCACTTTAATTCGCAAGCATATTGTATTTTTTCCTTAATGGTTATCCGCTTTTGTACCTAATTCAATT
Organism: Salinivirgaceae bacterium; assembly: GCA_046482785.1. GTDB lineage: Bacteria > Bacteroidota > Bacteroidia > Bacteroidales > Salinivirgaceae > Salinivirga. The sequence goes on along the minus strand of JAWOEM010000424.1, from coordinate 10,709 downwards.
TTGATTTTCTTCATTTGCCCCTAGCCCTAAAGGGTGTGAAGAAAATCAATTGCTCCCTTTAGGGACGGGGCAGAACAATTGATTTTCACTACACTGGTTCTTTTTTAGGTACAAAAACGGATATGCATATTTTTCTTTTTTGCTTACAGGGTTTGGGTCAGACAAAAAATCAACACAAAAAAAGAGAATTATTTATTTTTTCAAATTCAGTAAAAAGAGAATTTTATCTTTTAGTGAAACCTTCTTTTTGTCATCGTCATAGTAATTCTCGCCATACCCGTAGCCATATCCGTAGCTATAACCGTATCCATAACCATAACCGTACCCATAACCATACATGCTCCCATAGTAGCCCCTGGTCTTTACATCATTTACCAATATACTCATGTTCGGCAGTCTATTATTGCTATGCAATTCATTTATTAGTTCCAAAACATTTTTGTTTGAATAATTTTGGCGTACCACAAAAATATTTGCATCGGCGTATCGGGCTAGCACCACAGAATCGCTCACGAGTGCAGCTGGAGGTGTATCGAAAATAATATAATCGTAACGCTCACGCACCACTTTAATGAACTGCTCAAATCGATCGGTTTCAATTAGTTGCGCCGGATTTACGGGAGTAGGTCCAGATAAAACGACCGATAAATTATCAATGGGTGTAGGCATCACAACGTCATCAAACTCGTGATTACCAATAAGGTAAGTAGAAAGTCCAATATTATTTTCCATTTGGAACTCGACGTGCAATTTTGGTTTCCGCAAGTCAAGCCCGACAAGTAACGTTTTCTTGTTACTTAGAGCCATAATTGCAGCCAAATTAATCGAAGTAAAAGTTTTGCCCTCACCACTTACCGCAGAGGTAATATTAATAATTTTTGTTTTATTATCCAGCAAAATATATTGCAAATTGGTTTTCACCGATCGGAACGATTCAGCCAGAGCAGATTTGGGTTTGTCTTTCACAACAAATTCGGAATTGCCGGCATTGTGGCCTATAACCCCCAGCATTGGAACAGAAGTATTATCCTCAATATCTTTTTTATCGACAATGCGCGTATTAAAAAAGTCGCGCAGAAGAATAATCACCAATGGGATCATGAAGCCAATGATCATTCCCATTATATAATTCATTTTATATTTTGGGCCAACCATGTACACACTACTGGGGCGTGCTTTATCGAGAATTTTTGCATCACTTACGTTCGATGCCTTTTTTATGCCCGCCTCGGCACGTTTTTCGAGTAAGTAAGTATAAATATTGTCGTTGAGATTAAACTTTCGTTGAATGTTTATCAATTGCCGTTCATTTACCGGCAATTTTTTAATTTCACGATTCACCTCTCCAATGCGCTCATCAAGATCGGCCAAGACCATATCGCTCTTTTTCATGAGGTTGCTAACATTCTCAATAAGCGCACGGTGTAACGATGCTATTTGTTGGTCAATAAGATCGAGCTTGGGGTTTCCACGCCGGGTACTGAACTGAAGCGTTTGTCGTTGCTGATATAGCTGATTTATTTGCCCCACCAAACTAACAAGTCCATGATCCTGAACTCCAACCAGAGCAGGTGCCAATAGTTCCGTTTTATTATCCGGATCGGATAAATATGTTTTCAGGTACTTGTAGTATTTACGATGAACAATTTCCTGAGCTTTCTGACTATGCAACTGTTCTATCTGCTCAAAAAGTGCACGCCCCTCCTGGTCAATATTAATAATATCGTTATTCAGTCTGAAATTCAATAAGTTCTGTTCGGTATGCATCAGAGAATCGGCAATTCCTGCCAGCTGCTCATCAATAAACTTGATGGTATTTTCGGCAATTATATTTTTTTCTTCTAATCCGGATTGGATATAAACAGAAGCTAAAGCATTAAGAAAGTCAATTTCTTTTTGAGGCACAGAACCACTCGTCGATAGCATGAGCACGCTGCCCTCTTCGGTTGTTTTATCAACAGATAGTTTGCTCCGATACTGAGCCGTTAATCCATCAATAGAATTTACAAAAAAGTAATACTGCTCATGCGACGTGCTAAGCACACTGGTAGAGTCGCGGGGAATGATTCGAAATTTCAGATACTCGTTTTCAAAATACTCTCCATAATTCATCATTTTATCCACATTTACTCCCTCAACCCCTTCAATAGAAACTCTGTATCCATTTGGTTTTGGAGCAATATAAACGGGAACATATGGTTGTTGGTAATGCGAGGTATCTAAATCAACAAAAAATTCATCAATTCTATATTTAGGTCTTTCTCTAATTCTTCCTAAACCAAAGTAACTAATGTCAAAATCAAGCTCTTCAATTGTTCTTCGTGTTAAATCATACGATTTAATAACCGCCATCTCATTTTCTATTTTCTTCCCTTGTTGAAACAAGTTAAACCCATCAATGAGATTATTATTCCCGTAGTAATTTGAACCTTCATCATTCTTAATCATAATGGTCATGCTCACACGATAAATCGGGTCTGAATAGCGATTAATAATGTAAGCAGTGCCCAGCCCCACAATAATTGAAGCCATAAACCAGAACCAGTTCCGGAGAATCATCCACAGATATTTCTTAATATCCACGGTTTCCTCCTTCATATTCAAATTGTTATTTGTAACTGAATCTTGCATCTATCTAATGTAATTTAGGATCAATAAAAATGTTGTAAGTGTAGTGAGTGTCAGTGAAATAATTGGAATATTATCTCTGAAAATCTTCGCCTTCAACGGCTTAACATAAATAACATCGTTTGGGTAAATATTGTAAGCAGGGTTTCCCAGAGAAGCCATATCGGTTAAATCGATGTGCAACTTTTGCTGAACATCGCCGGACTTTCGCAAAACAACAACATCCGTACGGTCGCCCAGCGTTGAAATATCACCAGAGCTACTCAGCACATCAAAAATAGTCGACTGGCTTCGATATATACTTTTTACACCAGGGGCACCTACCTCTCCAAACACTGTAACCTGATAACTCAACAGTTTAATATTTACCGTGGCCTCTCGGATATAATTGCTCACACTATCAGTAATTATTTCCTTGGCAGATGCCAACGTGCTCCCTTTCAAATCGATTTCTCCAATTATCGGCAATTCTATGCGATTATTATCGTCGATTAAAAAACCGGTCAGGTAAATAGAAATATCGTTGTAGTTTGAACGATTATCGTTTCCTTCAAGGTTAAACATGCTATTCACATTCTGATCAGGAGAATACAATTTCACATGCAACATATCGCCGGGGCGCAGCAAATAGGACTCTAAGGCTGCAACTTTTTGTTCATTAATATCCTCTTCTTGCAAATAAACAATCTTCTTATATTGAGTACAACCGGTCATCAATATAAATATTAACAGGGCAATTATGGCTCGCATAGGTATTTCTTAAAGAATAAACACAGCAAAGATGACAAATTATTGCTTATCAACAAAACCGTTAGTCCTAATAATATGTGAATTCATCAATTGATCTTAACTTTTTAAATTGAGATACGTATATTTGTACATATGATAGAAAGGCTAAAATATTTGGAATTAAAACTTAAGGCTCAAAAGTGATTAGACAGATAAAACTTATGTGTAGCACCCAAAATCTGACTTTAACATTTTATAAACAATTTTCCTTAACCCTTTTATAAAATCAGAGTTCTAAATGGCTAAGATTTTGTACTTTTGTATCTCGTACACACATAAATAATGAACATTGGAAATTAAAAATAAACATATGAAGACAATTCAACGTGCACTCCGGAAATTAAGCCTCCTATTTTTGATTGCTACACTTGCAACCATGCAGGCATTTGCCCAAAACACAACCAATGAATCGAAAGAGAGTAAAGCAGCGGTTGAATCTGCAACTGTGCATTATTTGGGATACGTAGTTATTGATGTTGAATACACTATTTCGGGAACAGATATAACAGAGCGTGGACTCGTATACTCTACAAGTAATTCGACCCCAACCGTCAATGGTTCTAATTGCAGTCATATACCGATTACAAGCACCGCTGAAGGCACCTTTATTCAAAGAATAGACAATTTAACAGAAGGAACAACTTACTATTTTCGCGCTTATGTTAAAAGTGGTCCATACTCCTCTTATTCCCCTAATATATTAGAAGAAAAAACAGGAGTACAAAGTCCGGAACCACCAAATGCAGTTAGCTCATTCACAGTTGATCCGGACGTTAATTCAGTTAGCTTTAATGTAGTTACAGTTGATGCCGGCTTTTATGTATTTCATGGGATAGAAGGCAGCACGGCACCACCAACACCATTAGATGATGCGCCATATGGAATAAGGCCGAGTGAACATTACAACAACCCCCCCGAATCCTTAGCAGGCCAGTACAATATCTCAATGACTGGTTTAACAGCAGACACCGAATACACATTCGTAGTATACCCTGGGAAAGTTAACACATTTGATACAAGATCCAACATAAAATCGGACGGTGCGCCCTCTGTTACTTTCACAACTCTAAAAGCAGCGCCCACAACTCAAGCCTCAGGAATTTCGATCACAGATGTCACCAGTACCTCCTTTACCATTAACTGGACCAATGGAAATGGCGATGGTCGTGCAGTGTTCACCAATACCAGTCCCACATTTACAGATCCGGAACGCAAAGTAGACCCGGTAGCCAATACAACCTTAAGCACAAGCCAATCATGCGTTTTCAACGGTACAGGAACAGAAACATCTGTAACCGTTACCGGGCGCGATGAAATAGAGCATTATTATATTCGAGTATACGAGTACTCCAATACAGGTACACCTATCTACAATTACGATGTCAGTACAGCAAATGAAGCAGACGTAGAAGCATTAACAGCTCAATGGAACGGAACTGGAACAGACTGGACAACTAATGGAAACTGGTACGCGGGTACCGCCCCCACAACCTCACAAAAGGTTATTATTCCGAATGTGAGCAGCTTAACCCCACCACAAATTTCTACAACTGAAACAATAGGAGAACTAATTATCGAACAAGGAGGAGAATTAACCGTTACATCAACCGGCTCTTTAAGTGTTGGAGGCGATCTAACCATTGAAGGAAACACCAATGGCAGCGGCTCTTTGGTAGTAGAAAACAGTGGAAACCTTAGCGTAAGCGGCACAAGCACATTTAACCGATACATACCCACCACAACTGGCTGGCACTTGATTTCAAATCCAACATCCAATTCAGACATCATGCAGTTATTAGGCTACTATGCAAATAGTTGGAACGAAAGTGGCCCCAGCTGGACTCACCTAGATGGTTCTTCTTCCCTGACGGTTATGAACGGCTACAGTATAAAAAACACAGGCAGCGGTGCCCAAACGCTGAGTTTTTCAGGAAATTTCAACGATGGATCGCAGAGCATTACCGTAACAAATGCGAATCCTTCTGACGGTACCGAAACCTGGGGTTGGAATCTGGTAGGTAACCCCTACCCATCTGCCATCGATTGGGATGCGGCAAGTGGCTGGACACGAACAAATATTAATACATCGGCCTATCTCTACAACGGATCAGGTTATGACACATACGATTGGGATCAGAATATCGGCCCATCCCCATACATTCCTGCTTTTCAAGGCTTTTTTATCTATGCCGAAAGCTCCACCACCCTTGGCGTTACTAACAATGTGCGTGTAAATAATTCACAAAGCTTTTACAAAGAATCGCAAAACAATCCTACACCTCAAATTGAATTGCAAATAAGCAATGAGGTAAACTCAAATAGAAGCTACATCTCATTTTTTGAAGGAGCCACAGATAATTATGACCCCATTATTGATGGACCCAAACTATTTGGATCAGCCGAAAACCTGAGCCAGATTTATACGCTCTCGAAAGACAATAAAATACTTGCCGTTAACACCTATGCCCGTGAAACTATTGAAGAGGAAGAGTTCAGACACGAAGTTGCTCTAGGGTATAAAACAAATGTAGCTACAATGCTAACTATTTCTATGGAAAAATGTCTGGCAATAAATGATAGCATAAATGTTTTATTGGTAGATAACTACTATTACGACACCATCAACCTGCGCACATCTACATACGAATTTGAATCTGAAGAGGGTACAATAGATGATCGGTTTTCCATAATTTTTGAAAAAATAACCAATCCAAATACAATCAATACAATTAAAAACCCGGGCTTTTACGCATATACAAATAATGGCGAGCTCCATGTAAATCTGAACGCTCCATTGAAAAATGGCCAAATAATTGTGTATGATATATATGGAAGACCCATTATTAATAAATCGTTAACAAGTAAAACAAAATATATTTTAGAATTACCACAAAAAACTAATATCTTTGTGGTTGGAGTTTTAACAGATAAAACAATTCTGTACCGTAAAACGTTAGTGAACAAACGATAAGGAGAAAAATGAAGAAACTTTCAATATTTTTAATTCTATTATTTTTTCTTACACCAACAATTGAAGCACAGAGGGACTCAAATTTTGAGCGTGACAGAAAACAGGTGTTTAAGAAAAAGAAGTTCGGTGAGCCCGATAAAGGAAGCAAGGGACTCCCACCTGACCCCGGCGATGGTGAGGGAGGAAGTGGAATTCCCATTTCAGGCGGAGCACTCTTACTCGGAGCCGGATTAGCATTTTATGCATTCAGAAATACACAAAAAAGGGAATCATAATAGATTCCTTTTTTTTGCTACATATTTTCTACTTTCAATACGCAAAAACACCTGTTTTAACCTACTAATTCGTACTTTTTTTATATTATTGTATTCTGTAAACATATTTTAATGAGTATCTGCCAATGTGGATAGTTGTTTTAAATTGCCAAATGGAAAAAAGCGTGAAAAAAAGTCAAATCATATACGAGCTTATTCATTCTCAAAAATCTTTTTTCTCCAAAGAAGAAAAATTAAGACTGATAAAAACCGGCAGCACATTACCTAATGCTGAATTGGCACTTGAAAATAAGCTTTTTGAAGAAAAATACTACAGCTTGATCAAGATACTGGCAGACATTGTATTTTTAATCGACAGTAAAGGGAATGTAGAAAAATCAACTATTTGCGAGAGTTACCAGCATGACCACACAATACCCGCAATTAAAAACATTTCAAATCATGTGCATGAAGATTCGGCTTGTGTTTTCGCCTCAAAAGTACGCCAGACACTCACAAAGTATCGTAGTTATATTGTAAATTTCACTATACCTAACGAAAAAAAAGATAGCACATTCGAAGCAGTAATGGCTCCATACAATGAAAACCAATGTCTTCTACATGCAGTTGATATTTCGAAATCACAAGCGAAAATTCAGGGGTCAGAACACACCTTGCGTGAAGAACTTCGTGAGCTCAGCAAAGAAAAAGGCCATTTAGAGCTATCGAATCAAAAATTAATATCGCGTAACCGCGATTTAATAGATAGTATCTCATACGCAAAAAAAATTCAAAGAGCCATTTTCCCGGAGCCCAAAGCCTTTCAAAAAATATTTGTCGACAGTTTTATCCTCTTTACGCCCAAAGATATGGTTAGTGGAGATATGTACTGGTTTGAGCGATATGAAGACACAACCGTATTAGCAGTAGTTGATTGCACCGGGCATGGAGTACCCGGCGCATTTATTGCGGTGCTGGCCTACTCCTTACTCAATAAAATACTCAGTGAAAAAAATGTGCAATTTAAACAGCCCTCAGAATTACTCAGCGAGCTGCACTTTGAACTAACGAACATCCTTAATCACGACAAATCGCTAACGGAAGTCAAAGATGGAATGGATATCAGCCTGTGTTTAATCAACGAAGACCACAATATTTTATACTTCTCCGGCGCTTTTCACAATTTATATCGAGTTGCGGAAGGGTCATTGCAAATTATAAAAGGCGATAAATTAACGGTTGGCGGCGGAAATTACGGCAAAAAAGAGATGTTTCGATTTACAACCAAGGCCATTCATTACGACCCACAAGATGCATTCTATTTAACTACCGATGGATATCTCGATCAGTTTGGCGGAGAGAAAGACAAAAAGTTTTTAAGCAAACGATTTAGAAATATGATTGAGGAAAACTACCAAAAACCTATGGTTGATCAGGTTAAGATATTTGAAAATCAATATAGCAATTGGAAAGGCGATAACGAACAAGTCGATGATATTTTAGTTGTTGGATTTAAATGCAAGTTTTAGTATCTTCATATGCTAAAAGTAAACAGAAAAAGTATGGTTACAACCAAGGAAAATTACACGCCGGGCATATATCAACAAGTATTCCGATACGTATTTGCCGTAATACTCCTATTAATTAGTGCAAACAGCACCTTTGCCGATAATAAAACAATAAAGGTGGAAAATATCGAAGGGCAAGCCATTGGAGGCGTAAATGCCTCTCCGGCATCCATTATTGATCAAGCCATAAAAAATGCAAAATTAAAAGCACTGTCCAAAGCCGGAATTCATGAAGAAATATCGGCTTACCAAAACCTCTTCAAAAGTGAAACAGATGAAAATTACGAAGAAGTATTTATGTCTGATATTTTTACGAGCGTTAGCGGGGTTGTTTCAAACATCACTGTGCGCGACACAATTGCCCATTTCGACCCCAAAACATTTACACTCAAAGTTAGCGTCACAATCGATGCCACTGTCATTAAATATGATAAAAAAGAAGATCGCACCTTTGACGCGTGGATAGAGGGCATAAAGGCATTTTACCCAAACAATAGTACAATATCCTTTACAATAAAGCCAACACTAGATTGCTATGCGCGAATATTCATAGTAGCAAAAAATCAAGAGTCTTATGTTCTGTTTCCAAACGACCATGAAAGCGACATAAAACTACAGGCCAATACGGAACAAGCCTTCCCGATAGAGAACCTTGACTATTGGTTAGACACCGAAATTGACAAAGAACCCCATAGAATTATCATTGTGCTCCTAAAAAAGCCCATTCCTTATACAAATAAGGTAGCTTATAAGCCCATTTTAGACTGGATTATGAGTATTTCACCAGAAAAAAGGGTAGTAAAAACATTTGGATTCACAGTTGTAAAAAGCTAATAAATAAACACTTATCAATATTTAATATATCGTTAACACGCACAATTATCAAAAGAATTTGGGGATAAAGAATTTATTTCACATTTTTACAAACGTAATCAAAAAATTTTTCAGTTATGAAAATGAAAATGAAAGGTATTTTATCTATTACAATGATGGCAGCCGTAGTTGGATTTATGAGTTGCGGTGGCCCAAAGGAAACAGCTAAGAAAGACACTGGATTCCAGGAAATTAACATACCCTGCCAGGACAAAGGTTACTCAGATGCTGAGTATTTCCGTGCTGCTGGAAGCGGTAAAAGTGCTAACATGGCTACCTCTAAAGACAAAGCCATGCTAAATGCAAAAACACGACTTGCAGGTTTAATTAACTCTACCATCAAGTCGGTTACTGAGCAATACACCAACGAAATTGACGTGGGTGATGCATCAGAATTCGAACAAAGTTTCGAGCAAATGACCAGAGACGTTGTAAAACAGAAACTAGTTGAGGTTGCTGTTACTTGCGAAAAAACAGGTACCGGTTCAAGTGGACAGTATGAAACTTACCTTGCTATTCAGGTTAAAAAAGACCACATTTACAACGGAATTGACGAAAAAATTTCGAAAGACAAAAAACTTCAGCTGAAATACGACCGCATGAAGTTTAAAGAAAAATTCGACGACGAGATGGATAAACTCGAAAGAGAAAATCCGTAATGAGCTAGTCGATAACACAAAAAATCAGTATTCCGGCTTGCCGGATACTGATTTTTTTGTTTAAGCAGTACTCATAGGAAGGCCACTTGGGTTTTCTTGGGTATACCAAGCACCAATTTTTTTCACGTAAAACTATAGACCATGAATAAATTCTTTAAAATACTGCTAATTGCCATTCTTTCTTTATCATTTGTGCCTGTAGATGCACAAAAGGTTGAAGAAAGGAGCCAACGCAGAGCACCAAAATGGATTAACGGATTGGAAAAAGATTACATTATTATTGTAGGAACGGGCTCTGATGTGGAAAAAGCCAAAGAAGACGCACTCATCAGAATAAAAGAAAAAATTATTCGTTCCGTTGCAGAAAATGTGCAATTCGAAAGCAAAATGACGCGTAAAGAAGACATGATGAACAACATTTCGAACTACGCAGAAAACTATGAATCTACAACAAAGTCACAAGCAACTGATGTTTCCTTTGTAAAAGGAATTGCCCTAAATAAAGCAGAAGAGTTCTACTGGGAAGTACTTAAAAACAAAGCTACTGATGCCATAACAGCTCATTACCACGTTAAGTACCCATTCTCAGAAATGGAGCTGAAAAAACTGGTTATGGCCTTCGAAAAAATGGATAGGGAACTAACAAAACAACTTAATGGCATTTTAGACGACATCCCCAACATGGCATCTGTTGAGCGTATGGAAGGTGCTATAAAAGAATTAACTCAGTTGGAGGAACGCTTCCCCGGCCCCAGAAAAGACCAAGCAGCAACGGGTATCAGCCGCATTAAAACACGTTTAAAATCAATTACTGTTCATCCGGAAATAAATAATCTGGGAGAAATTGTTTACTCATTGCGAGTTGATGATCAAATTGTAACCGCATCGAAGAAACCAAAAGTGTTTAACGTTAGTAATTGTGCAACTATTACTAACGTTGAACCCACAAAAAGTGGATGGAAAATTA
>JAWOEM010000283.1:0-4547 GCA_046482785.1 Salinivirgaceae bacterium | reverse complement strand
AATTGCAGGAAAATCGTAAATTTGTTCTTGTAGAAATAAAATGGTTATCCGTTTTTGTACCTAATTTGATTTTGATTTTCTTCATTTGCCCCTAGCCCTAAAGGGTGTGAAGAAAATCAATTGCTCCCTTTAGGGTTTGGGGCAGAACAATTGATTTTCACTGCATTGGTTCTGTTTTAGGTACAAAAACGGATATGCGTAAAAAATAATTCAAATCGCGTGGTTGACAGGTCGAAACGCACATTATACGAAACGATATGGAACAGAACGAAATGCGACAGAAAATTAACGAAGAGATTGAGAAAACCGAGCGTTTAATTGTCGATTACAAAGATATGACGCAACCGATTTCGCCCGACGATGCCATTGGACGCATTTCGCGCATGGATGCCATTAACAATAAAACGGTGAATGATGCTGCTCTGCGTCAGGCAGAAGAAAAGTTGCGTAAGCTGCATTATGTGCTAAAAAAGTTGGGTAGCGACGATTTTGGGATGTGTGTAAAATGCGGTCAGTCCATTCCATTGGGGCGCATCTTAATTAAGCCCGAAAGCGTGCATTGTGTAAAATGCGCCCGATAGCTGAATAGTTGCCGGTATGTAGTAGCGTAAGTGTTGGTCATATCGCTGAGCTTATTCGAAATTCAAATTTATTATTTGCTCCGATTTTTTGGCAACACCATCATGAATTTCAGGTTGCCATTTCCCGAGTTTCTTCATATATGAATTTAGTTCTTTCGTCGTTTTTCGTGTAAGCGGTTCCTTGGTGCGTACTTCGGTTACAGTGCCTGTTTTATCAATTAGAATCGTAAGTGTTAGTTCGGTAGCGGCCTCGCCGTGTTTTTCGAGTATTTTGGCTGTTTCTTCTGTAAGCTGCTTTTGAAATTGTTCGTAATCTAACCCAACGGGAGGCATGGCACGGTGTGTATCAGTTCGTGGTGCCATTGCCGGGTTTTCCGCTTTGATGTTTGCAGTGCGCATACGTGTTGTCGATTTTCTTTTTGTTTTGGCTTTTTCTGCTGCTGGTTTCACGTCGTCGCCGCCAACGGTATTTTCAATATTGTTGCCGGAAGCCACGGATTGCTCTTTTGGTGTGGCTGCCAATTCTAATGCTTCATCGGGCTCCGTCATTTTTTCCTCGTTTAATTCCATCTCTTCATCGGCAATGCCTGGCTCCGGTATTTTTTCCTCTTTCAGTTCCATTTCTTCATCGGCGACAGCTGGCTTCTGCACTTTTTCCCTTTCAAAATCGTGTTCCAAAATTTCGGCAGACTTTCCGGTGTGTTCAATCTTTGCCGGGTTTTCGGCTTGTTCCATTGTTTTATCGTTTATGGTGGGCGGGGGGAGTGGCACACTTGTTATTGGCTCGGTTTGAATTCTTTTGCCTGCGGTGTCGGCTATGGCAAACGATTCTCCAGCTGTGGAGCTGTAGTCTAAATCGTATTTGGGATTATTATAGAAATACAAAATACTGACCAATCCAAAACCAATAATTATTGCCGCTGCGGCTGCGTAACGCATCCAAAACGGAATGGCAGGTTTCTTTTTCCGGTTTCGCTCCATAATGCGGTTTTTCAATAGCGCCATGTCGTTGCGTGCTTGTTTGCCCGAAAGTTGCTGTAAACCATCGAATGCTTCTTCATCAAACGCATCCTGCATCATGTGTTTTTCAAACTCGTGCCGTTCTTTGGCCGACATGGCATTGTCGAGGTATTTTTGGTAGTCGATGTATGTTAGGTTACGCTTTTTCATGTTCAATGCAATTTTTCAGGTTTCGCTTGCCATTTTGGATGCCGCTTTTCACTTTTTGTTCGCTGGTTTTTAGTGTTTGAGCAATTTCTTTGTAACACTTACTATCGAAATAGAATAACGATATGCATTTGCGTTGCTCTGTTTTTAGTTTCTCAATGCAGTCGAGCAGTCGTTTTTCCTTATCGAGGGCATCCGGTTCATCTATAGGATGCAATTGGGTGGTCGATTCCATAATTTCCGACGACAAATATTTTTCATTTCGTTTGCGGTTGGTGTTTTCTTTTCGTAATGCCATCAGGCAGTGGTTTTTGGTAATAACGTAAAGCCAGCTCTTAACGTTTTTTATCTCGAATCGCTCCACATCGATTACCAGCTTTTCGAAAATGTCAATTACTGCATCCTGACTTTTATCACCATCGGCAAAATATTTTAGACATACTCCATATACAAGGTGAAGATATCGGTTGTAGAGCTCGCCCAACGCCTCCATATTTCCGGTTTTTAAGTAGCTTTTCAGTAACTCCTCGTCAGATTTATTCGTTGGTTTGTTGTTTTTTAGTAGTCTCAATGTGCAGTAAATTAAAGTGTTGTGTCTAACAGTTGCATTTTTTTGTAATTTTTTTTATGGAATTTATGCTGTGCCCGCATCCTTATATCAAAATCGATTAATCATTTAAAATTTAAAGGTATGAAAAATATTCAATTGTTGATTTTAGCTTTAGGATTGCTGTTTGCAAATAGTGTAGCGGCACATCAGATTACCGGAGTTGTAACTTCGTCCGAAACCGGGAAACCCATTCAGGGTGTTAGCGTTCATGTTAAAGAAAATGTCATGAAACACGTCATTACCGATGTTGCCGGAAAGTACAGAATTGACGCCGAATCACGCCAAACGCTGGTTTTTTCATTGGCAGGCATAAAAACACACGAAGAAACGGTAGGTAGGCGCACGGTTATTAATGTTGCGCTTGTATCTACTATTCCTTTAGAAAAGGAAGAAACAGAAGTTTCATATGATATGGAACCTGCAGGAAATGCCATGCTACAAACTGAACGGAAGAGGATCGCAAAGCATCACACCATGGGTGATGTTGCTCGTCCGCATGTTGCCATTCCGCCCGGGGAGTCTTTTAATCGCGAAGGCTATGCTACCATCCATGAAAATGGATTTAGACCTGCACTTAGTGCACCATTATCTACGTTTTCTATCGATGTAGATGCCGCTTCGTACAGCAATATGCGCCGATTTTTAAATAACGGCCGCAAACCTCCCGTTGATGCTATTCGAATCGAAGAAATGATTAACTATTTCGACTACGACTACCCAAATCCTGAAAAGGAACACCCATTTTCCATTTACAATGAAGTGAGTGCCGCTCCGTGGAACAGTGAAAACTTGCTGCTGCACATTGGTTTGCAAGGCGAAAAACTCGATTTTGATAAATTACCGCCCTCGAACATTGTGTTTTTACTCGATGTATCGGGATCAATGAATAGCCCGAATAAACTGCCATTGCTGAAAAAATCGCTCCAGCTGCTGATGAACCAGTTAGATAAAAAAGACCGTATTGCCATTGTTGTTTATGCCGGAAATTCAGGGTTGGTATTGCCATCGACGTCGGGTAGTGAAAAAGAGAAAATTCTTGCTGCACTCAATCAATTGCAGGCCGGTGGCTCAACTGCCGGGGGAGCCGGACTGCAACTGGCCTATAAAGTAGCATCGGATAATTTTATTCGAAAAGGGAATAATCGCATTATTTTGGCCACAGATGGCGACTTTAACGTAGGGGCATCAAGCGATGCCGAAATGGAAAGACTGATTGAAAAAGAGCGCCAAAAGGGTATTTTTATCTCCGTTCTTGGGTTTGGAATGGGCAACTATCAGGATTCGAAAATGGAAATTATTGCCGATAAGGGAAACGGAAACTATGCCTATATCGATAATATTCTGGAGGCTAAAAAGGTGTTGGTCAATGAGTTTGGAGGTACACTGTTTACCATTGCCAAAGATGTAAAAATACAAATCGAATTTAATCCTGCCGTAGTAGAATCGTATCGGTTAATTGGTTACGAAAACCGATTGCTAAACAATGAAGACTTTGCCGATGATACCAAAGATGCCGGCGAACTGGGATCGGGGCATACAGTTACAGCGCTGTACGAAATTGTTCCGGCCAAGAAAGACACTCAGGTTTCGGGTGTGCTGAAGTATCAGGACACTGAAATTAAACCAACAGCATTTTCGGCCAAAGAAATGGCCACGGTAAAATTCAGGTACAAAAAGCCCGATGAACAACAAAGTAAGTTGCTTGAGCAGGTTATTTTTAACTCACCAACCCGTTTGGATCGCACATCCGATAATTATCGGTTTTCTGCCGCTGTTGCCGGGTTTGGTATGTTGCTCCGCGATTCCGAATTTAAAGGAAACCTAACGTGGCAAACAGTAATTGAGATGGCACAGAATGCTAAAGGCACCGACGAAAATGGGTATCGCAGCGAAATGATTCAATTGGTAAAACTGGCTAAGCATCTATAAATTCAATTCTGACCGAGAATCGCTCAATTTGGGCTGCAACCAAAAAGAGACGTCCCAGTGGGCGTCTCTTTTTAGTTGTGGACAATTTCACCCCCCCATCTTAATTTTAAGTTTACCGATTTTGAGTTAAAAAAACACTACCGCAAAAAGCGCCACTTAATAAATTTTGTTACATTTGAAATGTAATTAATAAACCCCGTCTATCCGTTTTTTAATGGTTACAAAAAACAGATAAACGAACATTGGGTTATCTAAGAAAA
>JAWOEM010000130.1:0-5196 GCA_046482785.1 Salinivirgaceae bacterium | reverse complement strand
GCCCAGTTTGAACATACAATTTTGGTTACTGAAGATGGATTTGAAGTTCTAACCGATTTGCATAACGAGTATTAGAATCGACGATGATTACGAATATAGTTTTTCGTTGAATTTACTAATTTTACAATGCCGAAATATCGATAATTATTAATTAAATATTAAACCAATGAAATTATTAGAAGGGAAAACAGCCATTATTACCGGAGCTTCAAGGGGAATAGGCCGAGAAGTTGCCTTGATATTTGCTCAGCATGGAGCAAATGTAGCCGGTACCGATTTAAAATATGACGAGAACGCCGAACAGCTCGAAAAAGAAATAAATGCCATGGGCGTAAAATGCAAGATGTATGCTTCCGATGCCAGCAACTTTGAAGGCTGTCAGAAATTAGCCGAAGATGTTGTGGCCGATTTTGGGCGTATCGATGCATTGATAAACAATGCAGGTATTACGAAAGATAATTTGCTAATGCGCATGAGCGAATCCGATTGGGATGCGGTTATAAACATAAACTTAAAATCGGCATTTAATATGACCAAAGCCGTGCAGCGCACAATGTTGAAGCAGCGTTCCGGATCAATTATTAATATGAGCTCCGTGGTTGGGGTATCGGGTAATGCCGGACAAGCAAACTATAGTGCCTCTAAGGCCGGGATGATTGGTTTCACAAAATCGGTTGCCAAAGAGTTGGGGTCACGAAATATTCGCTGCAATGCTATTGCTCCCGGATTTATTATTACAGAAATGACCGGTAAACTTTCCGATGAAGTGGTGAAGGGATGGAGCGAGCAAATTCCGCTGAAACGCGGTGGTAAGCCAGAAGAGGTTGCTTCTGTAGCAGTTTTTCTTGCTTCTGATATGGCGTCATATGTAAGTGGTCAGGTAATAAATGTTTGCGGAGCAATGAATACCTAGTGTCATGTCAAGCATAATCTTACGAGCCAAGTATTGATTTTTTCATTTTTATCTGCGTTAAAAAATGTTTACAGAACGCTGCTATGCGCACATTTTTTGTCTGGCTAAAAACGAAAATCTCTTCAACTTACCCGTAATTTCACACTTGACATGACACTAGCGTCATGTCAACACCCAAATAACGCACCAAGTCTTGTTCTTTTATGGTTTTGCTTTGCATTAAAAAGATTCACGTAGTTATGGCTACACATACTTTTTACTGCTGTGCAAAACTCGGAAAATAACGGCGACTTATATGTCATTTGAGCATTGACACTAGAATTCCTTCAATTGAGACCGTGATGCCGAATTTCGCTGAACACATTTGTATTTCAATTCGAAGTGTAAATGTGTTTGGAGGTTTTCGGCTTTTTTGGTTGGCACTTGCCAAATTGATCATCTTTTGCTTATTGCCTGGCCCCATATACGAAATGTGGGGGCAAATTTTTTTAGGGTTTATACCTAAGTGAAGTGATTTTTTTACTACGTTCAAACCGCTCAACTTAGGGCTTGTGATGAAATAAATCGATTTTCTATAAATATTTTGAACTTTAAAAGGCAAATGCTTGTGGAATTTGGGTGTTAGTTGACTGAATTGTTTTAATTTCGGCAATTGCTATAATCCGATTGCTGTTCAAAATTAACAGTTCAATTCGGCAATCATTCATTCAAGGGTTGTAATGCAATAATTTGATATCAAGTTATTTTGGAACAATCCATTAATACAATCGTGTTCTATGTATACAACTACTGCATACTTTGTATTTAGTCTTATCGTTTCCATTTTGGCCGGAGCCTTCGTTTCCCGCTTACTATATGCTTGGCCATGGAGTGATGGATCGAAGGGCTATACCTCAAAAATACTATTTTTCATACGTACAATAAGCATTGCCATTGTACTTTTACTGCTACTTAACCCGGGTATTTATCAAACGCAGATACAAATCGAAAAGCCCCGAATTGTTTTTTTGCACGATAATTCGCAATCCATAAAAAAGTTAACCGATAGTGCAACACGCGAAAAGCTCAACACGAAGGTCAGAAAATTTGATGAAACATTATCGGATAAACTGGATATTGACCATTTATATTTTGACGGAAACGTGCACAAAGATCCAAATTTCAATGGATCCGTTACCGACATAGCCGGAGCACTAAAGCATGTCAGTCAGACTGGTACACAACCACCAACAGCTTTAGTGTTGCTGAGCGATGGGAATTATAATCGCGGGGAAAATCCGGTGTTTGCTTCGCGCCAATTGCCATTCCCGATTTATTCCGTTTTACTTGGCGATACCATCCCCGGCACATCCATCTTTTTTCAGCACATATACCATAATACCATTGGCTATTTAAATGAGAAAAATCCTGTCGATATCGATCTTCGGTATGCCGGACTCAAAAATGATACAACCATTACGATACAGATCGCGAGCGAAAACACGATTATTACCGAAAAGCAGGTAAAACTCAATGCCGACTTACAACGCAAATCGCTACAACTATTTTTTAAGGCCTCTCACACCGGCCTTCAGCAGTTTTTTGTTCAGATAAAGAACAATGAAGAAGTTCGGCGCTCCTTTTTTATGGATATTCGGGAAGAAAAACAAGAGGTTCTAGTGCTATATCATGCTGTACATCCCGATATTGGCGCTATTACACGGGCACTTAAAAAAAGCAATCGTTTTAAACCCATTTTGGCTCAAGCCAATAAATTTAAAGGTTCAGTGGCCGATTATCCATTTGTTGTTTTACATCAGATACCCTCAGGTAACTTTATGGAGGACAAATGGTTTGCCGATGTGGTTGAGAAAAAAATTCCTTTTTGGATTATTCTTGGCTCCGAAACAGACTACTCAATGTTTAATCAGGGGCAAGGAGCATTAAAAATTGTAAAGCGTACGGGTGAGTACGAAGAAACGGGGGTTTCGTATACAAATGATTTCAATTGGTTCAAAACCAACACGGGCATTGAACAAGCAGAAATGTGGCCACCATTGCATGTTCCTTTCGGCGAATATCAACAAATAAAAGGAACAAACTTATTTATGCAAACGGTTCATGGTGTAGAAACCGATCGTCCGGCTTGGCTTTTCCAGGATAAACCCTACCGGATGACCATTCTTTGCGGTACCGGCTTGTGGCGATGGCGAATGTATGAGCACCGAACCGCAGACAGAGCCGCAGTGGTCGACGATTTGATATTTAAAACCGTAAAGTTTCTTTCGTTAAATGAACCTCGTAAACGCTTGGTTATCGATCATCAACAGGTTTACGAATCGACTCAGCCGGTTACATTTGATGCCGTTTGGTATAACGAAAATTATGAACGCGATAATGCATTATCCGGACAATTGACCCTTATTGATTCTGCCGGACAACAGTACACTTTTTCTTTTCTCCCAAAAAACGATAGCTATGAGGCAAAACCAGGTGTTTTACCTTCCGGTAAATATGCGTTTAAAGCCCTATTTCACGATGATCGACAGGAATATACCGATTCAGGTAGATTTGTTGTAAATCCAACCAATATTGAAATGAATAGCTATGTAGCAAATCATATGATAATGAGACAATTATCGAGTAATTCGCGATTTTTTACTTTAAGTACTTTTGATCAATTAACCGAAACCCTTCGCACCGACAAAACGGTACAGCCGCTCAGGAAAGTTACAAAGCATTTCGATGATTTAATTGATTTAAGAAGTTTGTTGGTGGCTCTGCTTTTTATGCTGGTTGGCGAGTGGGTTTGGCGTAAATATAGTGGTTTGTAGATACTTATACGTGAAACCCAAGATATGCAAGATTCTTGACCAACAAAAATTAATACTTGCGGAATTTTAATGGAAAATCGATTACGCAAATGCATTTGGAAGCAATAAACATAATCTGGTTACAGTTTGTCTTATAAAAAGTGGAAGCACATAAAAATGCTAAATTGTTTTACCACATCATGTAAAAACAAAAAACTATGAAACGTTTCATTATAATTGTATTGATTGGCACATTTTTAAGCTCGTGTGTCACAATGAATAAAGTATCGCTTGAGGTTTTACGACCAGCTCAAGACTCCCTCAGTTACATTCAAAAAGAGGTGAGTTTGGTTAATGAGTATTTGTATCATAATAAAAAGAAGAAAAACGAATTCAAAAACCTTGTGGCATACGACAAATATCGGTTAGATAGCTTAGTGAGTGTTGAAGCACTTAAAGCCGTCAATGCCGAAATTGAAGCTGCCGGATTGGTTAATGTTCGAAGACTCGATACAGTAGGTGTATTGGGGCAGGTGGATGAAGTTGCATTGAAGTTGAAAAAAATCAATATTCGGTCGATTGTAGAAACCGACCCGGTATACGTGAACAGTCGTGGGGCTTACTATGCAGCCATAATGGTTCCGTATTATTTGCAATGGGAAATAAGTAGCCCCGAAAAGGTGTTTTTCGTCACCACATATAACGATACCGTGTGGGCAGAAGGCTACAATAGAAACTTTGAAACGCTGGGCGACCTTGTGCAAATAGACGATATAATTCGGTACATTATCGATAAAACAGCAGTCGATTTTGCCAAAAGACTTTTTCCTACATGGCATACTGTAAACCGGTATTATATTGCCAGTGGAAATAACGATTTTGGAAGAGCCGATTACCTGATGAATAAAGGAAAGTACGATGAAGCCGCCGAAATATGGGAAAAATATGTGAATGCTTCTGATAATTCTCTGGCTGCAAAAGCCTTGGTAAATATGGCTGTATATTACGAATTAAAGGGCAATGTAGATGAAGCGTTGGTTTATGCACGTCGGTCCGCAGAGCTGAAAAATGAACTGGCACAGAAATATGTGGAGTTACTTGAATATCGAAAAAAAGAAATCAATTCACTGTTAAAAACATTCCGTTAGTATGA
This sequence comes from Salinivirgaceae bacterium, assembly GCA_046482785.1. Taxonomy (GTDB): domain Bacteria; phylum Bacteroidota; class Bacteroidia; order Bacteroidales; family Salinivirgaceae; genus Salinivirga. The sequence goes on along the minus strand of JAWOEM010000130.1, from coordinate 338 downwards.
GTTTGCTCTATATCATCATTGCAATTATTGTTGTTTCCTATATCATTGAAGAATATGTCGATTACCTGAATTTATCGCACGAATTAAAGCCCATCGCTCAAAAACTGCGAGGCAAGTTTTCGTATACCACCCGCAAAAAAATGCACCTGTACCATTTGGCCAATTATAAATTGGGGCTTTATTATGGAATGATATCAACCCTTGTGATACTTTCTATGCTGGTTTTTAAGGGATTTGGAGCAATTGACTCGCTTATTCAAGGGTATTTCGACAACCAATTGATTGTTACCTTGGCCTTTTTTGGAATTATTGGTTTGGGATCAGGCATCATTTCATTG
>JAWOEM010000059.1:0-6716 GCA_046482785.1 Salinivirgaceae bacterium | reverse complement strand
CTTCGCCTTCGCGACCGACGAGGATGGGGTAGATGGTTACGCCCATGTCTTTGGCCATATCGGCGGCCTGCATGGGGTAGATATTTCCGTCTCCGGTTTATTTTATCGAAACCTCCATCCAGTTTTCCAATACATTATAAATGCTATCTTTTAAATGTTCGGGATAGTTTTTGATGCGCGTACTATGATTTTTGCCCGGATTAAACAACCGAACAGCATTTGTTTCGTCTCCGGGCGCTGCCGCTGTGGCCGACCATGCATCTTGTCCTCCGTAAAGATACAGCATAAAATTGCCTTGCTCCTTCACCCATTTATCGACATAAACCATTGTTTCCGGATTAAATTCCACATTTTCGTACCCGTCGGGCAAAGTCCACTCAAAGCCAACCATTCCCGTAAAATCGGTCAATCCTTTAAACTCATCAGCATTGTAACCATACATTCCTATTTCGGTCAAGCCCTGAAAAAAGAAGGGGCGATGCGGCTCCGTTGCTCTTTCTTCGAAAAATGTAAAACCGGTAAACGTGTTCCAATAATTAAAAACATCTTCATCGGAAGCATCAAGCGGTGGAATGGTTTCGCAATCAGCATGTACCCATTGCCACAAGGCGAAACTAAACTCAAACACAGACAAATCGTAGGCCTTATCAATGCCCATTTTAAATTCCCACTCTTTTTTGTCTGCCAATTTTTCTAACATGGGCAACAAGCGCTCTTTGCGCTTTAGTAACTCTTTTTGGAATTGATGAATTTTTGCTCGGCATGCTTCTGTACCCACGGTATCGAGAAAGAGCTGCACACGCTCGTCTGTTGCCGAATAATTGACCGGAGCAACGTAAGGAACAGATACATCCACATCGGTGGGGTAAAGACTTCGGTGAAAAATCGTAGTTTGGCCTCCTTTACTAATTCCCGTGGTGAGCCATTTTTTATTGTAAAACGCTTTAAATGCCTGAATAATACGGTGCTGATCGGCAGCGGCATTGCGCACAGTTAAGCTACTCCACGGAATACTGTCTGCAGGACGTGAACGCTCGAAAAATCGGTGTTCAATTGTCAGTTGGTTGGCCGATAATAACTGCGTTATTTCATTGGCGCTCATGCTCCACAGTCCGTACCCCTCCAATTCAACAACCATTGGGCGATCGAACCCTTTGTGGGAATAAATAACCCGTTGGGGAAATGTTCCTTTTTCAGGATGCGCGTGATCAATAAGTTGCTGAAACCATAATTCGTAAGATTCTTCGAAAAAATCATCGGCATGCACCACACGAAAGCTATCAATTGCCGTAATATTGGAAACAATTTCTTGTGGGGTAACGGCTTGCTGTGCATCCATTGGGGCATACAAAAAGCAAAGCAAAATAACTATTAAACTTGTTTTGTTCATTTTAAACCATTTTAACATTTGAAAAACAAATTTATAATTATTTTCCGAAATGTAAGTCTATACCATACTTTGTCTGCAACCTAAATTCCGCAAGAACTTCATTTTCAAATTCAAAAGCCTTACGAATTTTGGATGCTGACAAAAAATTCTTATTGTAAATTAATAAATTCGCAAGCATAATAGTTGAAAATTATGGTTTGCCTAAGGATTGAAAACGAAAAAGTGTATGTAATCTTCAATAGTTAATAAAAAACTGTAATTTCGCTAAAAAACCACAAACACGATGGATACAAAGAACAATATCAAAAATAAAATAACCATACTCCGTGAAGAACTGCACCGGCATAATTACCTTTACTATGTAAAGAATGCACCTGAAATTTCGGATTACGAATTCGATACGCAATTAAAAGAGCTTGAAGCCCTTGAAAAAGCGCATCCGGAGTTTGCCGATAACAACAGCCCTACCCAGCGCGTAGGTGACGATCGCGATCAACGGTTTGAGCAAGTGCCTCATCAATACCCCATGCTTTCTTTGGCAAACACCTATAACGAGCAGGAATTGCGTGAGTTCGATGCTCGCATTCGTAAGACAATTGGTAATGATTTTACTTACGTGTGCGAACTTAAATTCGATGGAGTTTCGATTAGTTTACGATACCAAAATGGAGCCCTTACAAAAGCAGTAACCCGGGGCGATGGCGCAAATGGCGACGATGTAACAGCCAATATAAAAACCATTAGAAGTATTCCTTTGCAGCTGGCACAGGGCGATTACCCCGAGTTTTTTGAAATACGCGGAGAAATTTACCTGCCTAAAGATCGATTTTTAAAAATGAATGAAGAGCGCGAGCAGCAAGGCGATAAGCCTTTTGCCAATCCGCGCAATGCCGCAGCCGGATCATTAAAACTAATCAATTCGTCGGCAGTAGTCAAGCGCCCCCTGGATTGTTACCTCTACTACCTTATGGCAGATCAGCTGCCGGCTGATTCGCATTACGATAACATGCAAAAAGCCTTGCAATGGGGATTTCGGGTTCCCGACACTATGCAACGTGCCGAAAACATAGAACAAGTGCTCCAATTCATTGCTCATTGGGAAGAGAACAGACACGATCTCCCCTACGAAATAGATGGCATTGTGATAAAAGTAGATGAACTCGATCATCAACAAGAGTTGGGATTTACGGCAAAATCGCCGCGCTGGGCAATTTCCTATAAATATAAAGCAGAACAAGCGGTTACTCAACTCAAATCTGTCGACTTTCAGGTAGGGCGAACCGGTGTGGTAACGCCCGTGGCAAATCTGGAACCGGTACTACTGGCGGGCACTACCGTTAAACGCGCCTCGTTGCACAACCAAGACATTATTAATAGTCTCGGGTTACACTACGGCGATATGGTTTATGTTGAAAAAGGCGGAGAGATAATTCCCAAAATAACCGGTGCCGATACCGAACAACGCTCTCCCAACGCCAAACCGGTTGCATTTATAACACACTGTCCGGAATGCAATACAAAATTGGAACGCAAAGAGGGACTGGCAGCACATATTTGCCCCAATGAAAACCACTGTCCGCCCCAACAAAAAGGAAAGTTTGTACACTTTATCAGCCGAAAGGCAATGAATATTGAGTGGCTCGGCGAAGAGACCATCCAATTGCTGTTAACACAAAACCTTATTGAAACGCTCCCGGATTTGTACGAGCTTAAAACGTCTGATTTGGTTAAACTAGAACGTTTGGGCGAAAAATCGGCGAAAAATATTATTGAGAGCATTGAAAAATCGAAGTCGGTGCCCATGCCACGAGTGCTATATGGCCTTGGAATCCGATTTGTTGGCGAAACGGTGGCCAAAACACTGACAAAGGAGATTCAATCTTTCGAGCAACTTGCGCAAACCACCGCGGAGGAACTTATAGAAATAAATGATATTGGATCACGCATAGCCGAAAGTTTGTACTCATGGTTTCGCACACCGGAAAACCAAAAGTTAGTGGAGCGGCTCAAGCATCATGGACTACAAATGGAGGCACACAAACCAACAAATTCCAGCAATAAGCTGGAAGGGCTAAAAATAGTTGCAACGGGAAAACTTTCCAATTTCAGCCGCAGCGAAATTAAGGAAACCATTGAAAAACACGGAGGAAAGGCCGTATCGGCCATTTCGGCACAAACCGATTTTTTATTGGCCGGAGAAAATGCAGGTGATTCAAAATTAAACAAAGCCGATAAACTTGGTGTTCGGGTAATTAACGAAGATGATTTTTTAGAAATGATAAACTAATCAGAACGTATGAAAATAATACCAATTTTGCTCTTGTTTACAGCCCTTTGGGGTCACGCCCAACCTGAGGCGTACCGTATTTACACCGCCGAAGGCAAAAATGCCAAGTGGAATAAAATGATTGATGACCTGACAGAACAACAATTAGTCTTTTTCGGCGAACTACATAATAGTGCAATTGCACACTGGTTGCAACTGGAATTGGCAGAAGCCGCATACGCAAAGCAACCATACCTGATACTGGGTGCCGAAATGTTTGAAGCCGACAACCAATTACTTATCGATGAATATTTTGCCGATTTTATTTCACAAAAAAGTTTTGAAGACGAAGTGCGTTTGTGGAATAATTACGAAACAGACTATAAGCCCCTTGTTGAGTTTGCAAAAGCAAAAAAACTCAAATTTATTGGCACAAATATTCCTCGAAGATATGCTTCATTGGTAAACAAAAAAGGGCTCGAAATTCTGGATTCCCTTTCCTCCGAAGCCAAAAAATACTTACCTCCGTTACCGGTACCCTTAGACATAGAACAACCCGGCTATGCCCATATGCTCAAAATGGCACAGCACATGCCCGGAAAAAAGTCGAATGGAGAAAATCTGGCAAAAGCGCAAGCCATAAAAGATGCTACAATGGCTCACTTTATAGTGCAACATTTAGAGGAAACAGCACTATTTCTTCACTTCAACGGACGCTACCATTCCGATAACCACGACGGATTGGTATGGTACATAAAACAATACGCCCCGCAAACAAAGCTAAAAACCATTACAACTGTGCTACAAAGCGATATTTCTAAAATGGATGAAGACCATAAAAATAAGGCCGATTATGTAATTGTAATAAATGAAAAGGTAACCGACACATATTGACCCTAAAAATTGAATAACGCATTCATTTACACTCTACCCCCTTTCGAACTGATAATCAATGCCATTCCAGCGAGCCGTAGTAAACCTGCACGTGTATGATAGTGCAAAATAGCCTAAAAACAGTATATTTGTGGATAATATGCCAAGCTTGTAAGTAAAAAACTATAATTGCAGTTATCTTGGCAACGGTTAAAATCAGGAGTAGAAAGATAATATGGATAAACAAATAATTGTGATAACCGGTGCATCGAGCGGAATCGGAAAAGCACTTGCGCTAACCTATGCGGGAAAAAGCACAGAACTAATTCTGGGAGCACTCAACAAAGAAGAGCTAGACAACACTGCCCGAGAATGCGAGCAAAAAGGAAGCACAACTCGCACCATTGAATTCGACTTATGCAATGCAGATTCGACAGAAGCATTCACTAACGCCATAAAAAACAACTATACCACGGTCGACAGACTAGTGCACGTAAGCGGCATTAGCCAACGTGCGATGGCAGAAGACACATCTCTGGAGGTTGACAGGCGCATTATGGAAATAAATTATTTTGGCGCCATAAAAGTAACCAAAGCGCTGCTCCCATTGCTTAAAGCCGGAAATGGCGGCAAAATTGGCGTTACATCAAGTATTAGCGGAAAATTTGGATTTCCATTACGTTCGGCATATGCAGCCTCGAAATTTGCGTTGGTAGGTTTTTTTGAATCATTAAGGTTAGAGCATTTTCGCGACAATATTACGGTAACTCTTCTTTATCCGGGGCGAATCAATACGCCCATTTCGTTAAGCGCCCTAAACGGCAGGGGAAAAGCACAGGGTATTATGGATCCGGGGCAAGCAACCGGAATGCCGGTAAAAACATGCGCTGCAAAAATGAAAAAAGCCATCGAAAAAAATAAAAAAGATGCCTACATTGGCGGAAAAGAAATATTAATGGTCTATTTTAAAAAATATTTACCGGCACTATTTTACAAAATTGCAAAAAAGACGAACCCAAGATAAGAAGAATTAGTTTTGTGAAACATAATAAATAAGAGCGATGAAGAAGATAATATCAGGAATTCAACAATTAGGCGTAGGAGTACCCAATTTTAAAGAAGCATGGAATTGGTACATCGACAACCTGAATATGAACATCAAAGTATTTGAAGAAGAGGCCGTAGCAGAACTAATGCTTCCACATACCGATGGTGAAACCCGAAAGCGCGTAGCAGCTCTGGCATTGAATATGAACGGCGGCGGAGGTTTTGAAATTTGGCAACATACCGGAAAAACGCCCGTAATGAAAGAAGTTCTTTTACGTACGGGTGATTTGGGTATTAATTACGGAAAAATTAAAACCCATCGCATACAGCGCACTTTCGACAAAATGAAAAAAAACGGGGTTGAGGTGCTAGGGAAAATTACAACCAATCCGGCAGATGAACGGCATTTTTATATGAAAGATCCGTACGAGAATATATTCGAAATTGTGGAAAGTAAAAGTGTTTTTCAAAAGAAAAATCGCAATGGTGGTGTTTATGGAGCAACCATTGGAGTGAAGAACATGGATGAGTCGCTAAAAGTTTATAAAGAAATACTGGAGTATGACGAAGTAGTGTTCGATGTAACAGGTAGTTTTGACGATTTAAAAACGCTACCCGGCGGACACGAGGAACTGAGACGAGTACTTCTACGGCACAGCGCACCGCGTAAAGGAGCCTTTAGCCCATTGCTTGGCCCATCAGAAATTGAACTTATTGAGGTTAAAACACGTACGCCCGAAGATATTTATAAAGGTCGAATGTGGGGCGATCCCGGTTTTATTCACTTGTGTTTCGATATACAACGAATGGATGTATTACGAAAAGAATGCGAAACGGCCGGCTTTCCGTTTACCGTAGACAGCCAGCGCGACAATCCGACTTTTGATATGGGAGAAGCCGCCGGAAGTTTTGCATACATTCAGGCTCCCGAAGGCACATTGATAGAATTTGTTGAAACACACAAGGTTCCTGTCATAAAAAAATTGGGTTGGTACCTGAAACTGACAAAACGCAACCCTGAAAAACCATTGCCCCAATTGATAATTAAGGCATTGGGATTAAATAAAGTGCACGAAGTATAACCGCAAACATACCTCACGAAAAAAGGCTGCCAAAATAGGCAGCCTTTTTTTTATGGGA
>JAWOEM010000216.1:0-3218 GCA_046482785.1 Salinivirgaceae bacterium | reverse complement strand
ATAAGTGGCAATAACAATTTATAGAGTCGCATTTTCACAAGTTTATTTTTAAAAGGCTAAAGATAAAAAAAATAACCCGACCTGCCGTATGGTCTGTAAAGCAAATGTGCTTTAGAGCATCTGAAAATGATGCATGCCACAGAGACAGGTTGGGTTACACAATAATAGAGTAGCTCAATCTTTATTTTTTTATGGTCAATTTGTGTGGTTTAATCATATTTTCCGGTGCCAACACCCGGTCGAGTTCTTCTTTAGACATTAAATCCTGTTCCAACACTAAGTCGTACACACTCCGATTTCCTTCCAGAGCTTCCTTGGCAAGTTTGGTACAAGCCTCGTAACCAAGCACGGGATTCAATGCAGTAACCAAGCCAATACTATTGAGTACGAGTTCTCGACACCGCTCTTCATTTGCCGTAATACCATTAACGCAACGGTACTGCAACACTTCCATGCCATTTTTCAACATTTCGATATTTTCGAACAGACTTTGTACAATAACCGGTTCCATCACGTTAAGTTCTAACTGACCGGCCTCAGAGGCCAAACTTACGGTAAGATCATTCCCAATAACTTTAAATGCAATTTGGTTTACAACTTCGGGAATTACCGGGTTCACTTTTCCGGGCATAATAGAAGAGCCGGGCTGCATTGCCGGAAGGTTAATCTCATTAAAACCGGTACGTGGGCCGGAAGACAATAAACGAAGGTCGTTACAAATTTTACTCAATTTAATACCCAAACGCTTTACAGCTGATGAGTACATGATGAATGCTCCGGTATCTTGTGTTGCCTCCACAAGGTTCTTGGCCAATTTCACATCGAAGCCTGTAATTTCGCGTAAATGCGCAACACATTTATCGCTATAATCGGGATCGGCATTAATTCCGGTTCCAATAGCCGTAGCACCCATATTCACTTCCAAAAACAGGTCGGCATTGTGTTCCAAACGCTCAACCTCCTCCTCAAGCATTGTAGCGTAGGCTTCAAACTCCTGTCCAAGAGTCATGGGTACAGCATCTTGCAACTGAGTCCGTCCCATTTTTATTACATGGTTAAATTCTTCTCCTTTTTTACGGAAAGCGTGCACCAGGTCTTTCAAAACCTCTACAAACTTAATATTTGAGTACAAGATGGCCATTTTCACTGAAGTTGGGTAGGCATCGTTTGTACTTTGAGAAAGGTTTACATGGTTGTTTGGATGACAATACTTGTATTCGCCCTTCTTTTTTCCCATAATTTCGAGGGCACGATTGGCGATTACTTCGTTGGCATTCATATTTGTAGATGTACCTGCACCACCCTGAATCATATCTACGACAAAGTGACGGTGATATTTTCCTTTCATAATTTCGTCGCAAGCCTGCACTATGGCATCGGTAACATCTTTGTCCATCAAACCAAGTTCATAATTAGCTTTGGCAGCAGCCATTTTAACAATGGCAAGACTACTAATAATGGTAGGATAAAATTGCAATGAAACCCCGGTTATATTGAAATTTTCCAAGGCACGCATGGTTTGAATTCCATAATAAGCATGATCGGGCACATCTCGATCGCCCAACAAATCGTGCTCGGGGCGTGTACCTCCAGAAGCGTATTGCGCCCCTGCGCTAATAATATGCGCATTGGCCTGATGCATGCGCCGTGTAATTACCCGTGAAAGATTTTCGTATATTTTTGATGTAATGCTGTTGTGCTCTTGCGTTAAGTGGTCAAGGTCGGCACGAATAATCCCCAGGCTCAGCACATCGGTAAGGGCACGAGCGTTGGTGCTATGGGGTGAATGATCGAGCAAAGAACCCTCTCCCATAAAATCAAAAGGACCAAAATATGCCAAACGCTTCTCGACGCCGTAAGCAGTTTTACTAAAAAGCTCAACTTCACCGTCTACAATAAAAAAAATGGCTTCGCGATTAGTATTTTGTCTAAAAATACATTCTCCTTGTTTAAATTTCTTTTCCTCTACGTGCTCTGCAACGATGGAAAGTTCGCTGTCTGATAGGCCAGCAAAAAGGTTGACATCTTTTAAATATGTCACTATTTGGTCTTTTTTCATATATGTATAATTTTCACCAAAACTTGGTATGTATTAATAAATTTGAGATTTGCTTAAGAAAGCAAAAGATATGCATTTTTCGCCGAAAAGCGCTACTATTTTCGCACAATCAGACTGTTATGCAACAGTCTAAACCAAAGATACAATATGCAATCCGTATCGCAATAAATAATAAGAAGTAGGTGTATGTCAAGTTAACAAGTGCATCTATGAGTTGCTTAAATAGATGAAGGTGCTTAACTTAGATTACGAATCACCCAAAGCACACAAGCATAAAGATTAAATATTTGGACATACTTACGGTTTGAATGAAAATAAACAACAAGGAGGAATAAAGTTGCCTCTATTCCTCCTAATGATTTCACACCTTAATTCCGCAAGAATACAGTGGGTATCACTATCTCTCCTTGCATATTTCGGGTTATAAACTAAACTCTATTGATTAACCATCATAGGCATAATCAACATTAACAGATCTTCGTTTTCGTCGTCTTTTTCTACGGGCAAAAATAGTGCTGCACGCGATGGATCGGAAAGTTCTACAAATACATCTGTTGAGGATATATTTGCAATAATTTCTATCAGGAATATTCCTTTAAACCCGATTTCCATTTCTTCGCCTTCGTATTCGCATTTTAATCTTTCGAATGCCGACATGGAAAAGTCTAAATCTTGTGCCGAAACCTTCAACTCGTTTGGTGCAATGCTCATTTTCACCAGATTACTGGCTGGATTTGCATATCCCGAAACCATTTTCAATTTATTGTAAATATCTACACGGTCTACCGTCATGCGATACGGGTTATCTTTTGGAATTACGGCATCATAGTTAGGGTATTTACCTTCTACCAAGCGGCAAATTTGCACAAAGTTGGCAAACTCGATAACGGCATTCTGATGGTCGAAAACTATTTTCACTTCGCTTTCGTCGTTTGGCAGCAGGTTTTTCAGCAACTGAGCCGGTTTTTGTGGCAGAATAAAAGAAGACTCTTGTTCCGAAGTAATATCGGTACGTCTGTAACGAACCATTTTATGAGCATCGGAAGCCACTGCGGTCATATAATCAGCAGAAAAGGTGAATAATATACCATTCATTACCGGACGTAAATCATCGTCGGCGGTTGCAAAAATAGTTTTATTAATTGCTGTTAGTAAAGCT
>JAWOEM010000188.1:0-3639 GCA_046482785.1 Salinivirgaceae bacterium | reverse complement strand
GAGTATTTGCAAAATGCCGATTTATTGGTTGCTGCCGATTGTACAGCATTTAGCATGGGTAATTTTCACAGTTATTTACAAGGCAAAGCGTTGGCCATTGCCTGTCCGAAACTCGACCATGGCAAAGAAGTATACGTAGAAAAATTGAAAGCCATGATCGAACACGCCAAGGTAAACACCATAACCATAATGATGATGGAAGTGCCATGCTGTGGCGGATTGGTGTCGCTTGTGCAAACAGCACTAAAAATGGCAAACCGCTACGTGCCTGTAAAAGTTATGGTTGTGGGCATTAAAGGCGATGTGCTTTCAGAAGAGTGGGCGCCACCCGTTCAGGCAAGTGCTGTATAAAACAAAAGTTATCCTAAAATAAATAGATTAATTAACATCATAAAAAAGTTATCATTATGGAAAATATGTTTTGTTTTCAATGTCAGGAAGCCGCAAAAGGCACAGGTTGTACAGTACGCGGAGTATGCGGAAAAGATGGCGAAGTATCGCGTTTGCAAGATTTGCTGATGTACGTCCTTCGTGGAACAGGCCTTTACATGGAGCACGTGCCAAACGATGCTCAGGGGCGCGAAAAAGTTGATTATTTTACAATGCATGGGATGTTTACTACCATTACCAATGCAAACTTCGATCGCAAGGTATTTAAAAAGCTTATTAAAGAAGCTGCCGAACATCGCGAAACCGCCCGTAAACTGGCCGAAAAGCATAATGTAGTTCCTGCTCAAACGCACGATTGCATGACCTGGCAGCCAACTGACGAATCGAAGTTTTTGGCAAAAGCAGCCTTGGTTGGTGTGTTGAGTACCGAAAATGAAGATATTCGCTCACTGCGCGAACTGGTCGTTTACGGACTAAAAGGGTTGGCCGCTTACGCTCACCATGCGTGGATGCTGAAGGAAAAAGACACAGAAATAATGGCATTCATGCATAAAGCATTGGCTGCAACTACCAAAGATCTTTCTGCCGATGAGCTTACCGCATTGGTACTTGAAACAGGTTCGTTTGGTGTGAAATCGATGGCTTTGCTCGATAAAGCCAACACTTCGGCCTACGGAAATCCTGAAATCACGAAAGTGAACATTGGAGTACGCAAGAACCCCGGTATTTTAATCAGTGGCCACGATCTGAAAGATATGGAGCAATTGCTCAAGCAAACCGAAGGAACTGGTGTTGATGTGTATACGCACAGCGAAATGCTTCCGGCAAACTATTATCCGGCGTTCAAAAAGTACGACCACTTTGTGGGTAATTATGGGAATGCTTGGTGGAAACAAGATAAGGAATTTGCCAGTTTTAACGGACCTATTTTAATGACCACCAACTGTATAACTCCGCCACGCGATTCGTACAAAGATCGGATTTATACTACCGGTTCAGCCGGATTCGACGATGTAAAACACATTGCTGATGCAGAAGAAAAAGACTTTTCATCGCTCATTGAGCATGCAAAAAAATGTGATGCTCCGGTAGAAATTGAGACTGGCGAGATTGTGGGTGGATTTGCACACCATCAGGTAATGCAATTGGCCGACAAGGTTGTTGATGCTGTAAAATCGGGTGCTATTAAAAAGTTTGTTGTGATGGCCGGTTGCGATGGTCGCATGAAATCGCGCGAATACTATACAGATTTTGCCGATCAGCTGCCAAAAGACAACGTGATACTTACAGCCGGATGTGCAAAATATCGTTACAATAAGTTAGAATTAGGCGATATTGGCGGCATTCCACGCTTGCTCGATGCCGGACAGTGTAACGATTCCTATTCGTTAGCCATTATAGCCATGAAACTGAAAGAGGTATTTGAATTAGATGATATCAACAAATTACCGATTGTATACAACATTGCCTGGTACGAGCAAAAAGCAGTAATTGTGTTGTTGGCACTGCTAAGTTTGGGCGTGAAAAATATTCACCTTGGACCTACACTTCCTGCATTTCTTTCGCCAAATGTTGCTAATGTATTGGTCGAAAACTTCGGAATTGGGGGTATAACTACCGTAGAAGAAGATATGAAATCCATGATTCTGTCGTAAATTTAGACAGAGCGATGAACAAAAAAAGAGGCAGTCCGTTTGGGCTGCCTCTTTTTTTTTCAATTATATTTATTGTTTATTCTTTTATGCAGCGAATGGAGAATCCCATTTGCTTGCTGTTTAAATCATGACTAACTCCATGACTATCCTTTGTGAATTTTTTTGCGTAGGTGTATGTGCTCCCGGCATCGCCTCCGCCAATCCACATCCAATTCCAATCACCGGCCTTGGCAAAAACACCATTACCGCTTGCGCGATAGCCTTCCATATACGCTGTAAACCCAGTTTCGTTGTAGTCTGTATATAATTGCGACCCATGATTTTTAAGCTTACGGCCCGGCTCTTCTCCTAAATAATCTAAAAGCAGATCCCAATCATCTTCAGTTGGTACTCGCCATCCGGTAGGACAAAGCTTATCGGTTTCAACAGTATAGTAATTGTAATAAGCTCCGCGGTCAGACTCTGAAGGGTCGTTTTCCCACCACGCATAAGCAGGTGTGGTAAGGTCAGACCAAGTGTCTTCGTTTGTTACATTAGGAATTGCATTTCCGTCGTTGTAGGTTGTAACACGCAGGTTCTCACCTGTCCACAACTGTTCTCCAATTTGTACTGTTGTGTATTCATTTCCATCAGCGTCAGTAATAGCGGAAGTCGTCGTGAAACTAATTTCGGCACTGTACGACGTTCCAACTTCGCTGGTAGCATAGGCTCTAACGTAGTAGGTGGTTTCTGCTGTTAGATCCTCAAGTTCTACGGTAAACAGATCATCTGAATCTTCTGTTTCAAGTGAATTGTCGTTAATAGTTGGAGTTGGCTCTGTGTTCCAGCATACACCATTGTCTTTCACATACTCATCTCCATCACTAATTAGTTCAGCCTCAATGTAAGCCCTGGTTTCGTTAATGTATTTAACTTGTGCATTACCTAGTTGAGGGGCTTTTAAATCCTCATCATCGTCTTTGCATCCAACAAACACTATTGGCAGTACCATTGATAGTGCAAATAATTTTAATACGTTTCTCATAATTTATTGACTTTTTTCAGGTTTAATATTAAATAAGAGTTTTGAAGTACTCATATGATACCGTTGTCTTCATAATGCCTTTTTGAAAAATAATTAGGCTTTTTTTATTTCAAAATATGGCAAATTTTACATTGGAGTATGTTTCAAGATACCCATTACGGAATAGGACTTCTACCCAGTGGATTTATAATTATTCCGACCAATCGGAAATGAGTTTATTATTAGAATATACATTCGATTTTAATGCTGATGGTACACCTGCAACAGCAACAATGTATAATGGATTTTACCCCGATGATACATTTTATGTAACTTATACTTACGAAGAATATTAGATTCTTTTTCAAAAAAAGAAAAGCCTCTTGTTTTCAGGAGGCTTTTTTTATGCGGTAATGTGTACTTCGTAATATCTGGTAGGCAGGATACAGGTTTTTGGTAAATCGTAGCAGATGCCGAAAAGCCGCAAGAAACGAACAGCCGTTCCTACCGTCGGCGTCGCTTCAAGCCCCAACGATGGGATTTATTTTCAGCCGTAAAAACTCTGATCTAATAGCGACACCGACGGTAGGA
>JAWOEM010000361.1:0-2700 GCA_046482785.1 Salinivirgaceae bacterium | reverse complement strand
GACTCTATCGTATCGATATTTTCGGACTATTTTAAGTAAATGGAATAAACTTCCGTACTTTTTGGTACGCTTATCCCAAACCAGCACATTATTAACAAATGATAAATTTTGTACTAAGGGCTCATTTCCTTTTCGCACCAAAAAATCGATCATCATATCGGGGTGGTGCTGATTTAGCTTTCGCGCTATGGCTGTGGCCAGAACAACATCGCCAATAAATGCGGTTTGTATTATCAGAATACTTTCTTTCATTTGCTTAGTTAAGATTTATAGTGGTCATGGAGGTAGATGATATCGAATAATCACATTTGAATGAATCAAAGCTTTTACCACGACGCAGGTTCTCGTTTTTCAGGCAGATACTGCATATATCAATATAGTAAGCTTGCAAATCGCAAATATTTAATTTCCAATAAGATAGAGTCATAATAAATTGATAGTGAGTACGTTAAAAACATCTGTTTATTTCAATGGTGTAAGGCATATTCAATTATATTGGCACCCATTTTCAGGGCTTCAATATGCTTTTCTTCCGTATCATTATGCACTTCAGGGTCTTCCCAGCCGTCGCCTAAATCGCTTTCGTAACTGTAAAAAACAATAACCCGCCCTTCGTGTAAAAGAGCGAACCCCTGAGGTGGTTGGTTGTCGTGCAAATGAATTTTAGGCAACCCATCGTTAAAACCAAACGATTGGTGATAGATAGGATGGGTAAATGGTAACTCCACGAGGTCCTTTTCGGGAAAAAGTTTTTCGAGCTCACGCTGAATATAGGTATCTAAGCCATAATTATCATCAATATGCAAGAAACCTCCTGCAAGCAGGTATTGCCGCAGGTTTGCCCGTTCTTTCTCGTCGAAAACAATATTTCCATGTCCGGTAATGTGCAAAAACGGAACATTGAAAATTTCAACACCGGCCGGATCGACCACTGCATATTGCGGGTTAAAGTTTGTGTTTAACTGGCGATTGCAGAAAGCAGCCAAATTAGGCAGCGCAGTTGGGTTTGCGTACCAATCGCCACCGCCCCGATACTTAACCAATCCCATTTTAAGTTCTTGCCCCACAAGGCATCCGGCAGATAAAAAAAGTACGATTGAAAGTAAAATTAGTTTATTCATAATGCATTGCGATTATTTGTGATGCTACAATTCCGGCAGTTTCTGTACGTAATCGACTTTTTCCCAAGCTAACCGATTGAAAGCCTGATTTTTCAGCCAATGAACATTCATTGGCTGAAAAGCCGCCCTCCGGACCGATAAGAACACACTGGTGGTTCATTTTTCCAAGTTCGTTTTTTAAGTGATTGCTTTCTTTGCCCAAATAAGCAAAATAGCCGGCAGTATCTTTGGGCTTTTGCGCTACAAAAGCCGCAAAGTTCATTACATCGGTTAGTATGGGTTTATAAGCTTTCTTCGATTGCTTCATGGCTGCTACAATAATCTTCTCCAACCTATCGGGTCGAATATGCTTTCGCTCAGAGTGTTCTGTGATAATGGGCGTTATGCGCCCAATTCCAATTTCAGTGGCTTTTTCCAGGAACCATTCAAATCGGTTGATGTTTTTGGTTGGCGCAATACCCAAATGTAAATCGTAGGGGTAAGGTGGTATTTGCTCCACTTCAATATCGGCAAAAGCAATGCTTTTCTTTCCAATTTCGGTAATGGTAGCCGCTGCCAACCGGCCATTGCCATCGGTTATAAACACGCGTGTTTCTGGCACAATTCGGAGTACTCTGAACATATGAAAAATCTCTTCTTCTGACATTTCAATATCATCAGGTGAAATGCTCCGGGCATAAAACCAAAATTCGTCAATTGTTTTTATACTACTCATGCCTATTCATCTTCAGGTTTTGTTCCTTCGGTATTTTTGTTCTCTTTATTTTTTTCGTCACTTGGCCTGCTGTCTTCACTTTCGCCATTTTGGTCTTTTGGGTCTTTTACCTCTTCTTCCGGCTCTTCCTCTTGTTCTGCATCGCGGTAATCTTGTAAAAACCGATTTTTATCGTTCATCGAAGCCAGATAATAATAGAATTTGGGTTCGCCACGTTCTACTTTTTGTTTTCGCTGACCAGCTCGTTGGTCTTTAATAAACTGATTATACGCCGGATCAGATGAAACGGCCATCATTATTCCTCGCTTGTACTTAAAGAAAAACCAGTAAGATGGACTAAGTTCCAGATACATAATAAAATAGTCGCCAGTACGCGATGTTCCCGCCTGAATAGCCCCCTTCACGTATTTGTTAACTTGAATATCGGTGATGCTAGTAATACCAATGTCACCAAAGGAGTGGAAGGTTCCATCTTTTTCATTCCATTTTAGATTAACATTTGACAATACAAAAGTATGCTCCAACTCTTTTGGGAACTTTTTATATGCGCCAAATAGCTTTTGTTCGTTAAGCAACTGATCGGTAAGTTTATGGCCAACCAAATTTTTCATTCCTTTGCGATACCGTTCCGACAACATATTAACGGGTTGTAGTCCGCTAAAATTTTTCATCGTATCGGCCATATATTTCAGACATTCGGGATTAAAAAAGAAGTCGACCGTGCTAAACAGGTCTAAAAGAACCTCTTTTCGTTCGTGGAAATAGTTGGCTTTCCCGAAATTTTCAACTTTTAATAAAATTATTAATTTCATTATCAATTTTAAATAAATTACCCCTTAAATCATTAATGTATTTTTCACCGTT
>JAWOEM010000313.1:0-13067 GCA_046482785.1 Salinivirgaceae bacterium | reverse complement strand
AAACATATTATCCCTAAATTCCCCAAGCATTTATTTTTTTTTTGTTCAAAATGGAATTCACATAAACCCCAAAAAACAGATGGACAATACACTTTTATTCTTAAATTCGTCGAGGACTTGTAATGAAACAAGTAGGCTGTTTTAACGAAATTGTTTTATTTTTTAGCAACTTGAGCCCGTATTATTCAATAGAACAAGTTTAAAACGTCAATTATTTCGACACAATCCATTAGTTAAACGGTGAAAAAACTATGCGTATATTATTTTTCATAATTATTCTGCTTACAAGCAATGCATTACGTGCACAAGAAAAAGAAACACAATACTTCGATAAAGATCAGTTGGGACTGGAAATTTTCAGCAACCAATGGCTTAATGCTCCCGAAGGTGTAACCATTAGTCCATACTCACTGGCATTTAACGTACAAATGATGTACACTCTGCTGGGCAGAAACTCCCATATTGCCTTGGCAGGTGGTTTTGGGTTTATGGCCGAAAACTATCAAATAGATGCAACTCCCGAAAAAAACGATGGCACACTTACATTCAATCCGATTAATTCTGATCTAACCTACAAGAGCAACAAAGTACGATTCAATACGTTTGAAGTTCCGTTGGAAATTCGCATTCGAAGCAGCAAAAACAGTAGAAACAAAACCTGGAAAATCTATTTGGGCGCCAAAGGTGGATACTTATTTCAGAGCATGCACAAATACGATGGAGATAACCCTGAAAACCCACAAGAACATTTAAAGCAGAAAACTTACAACATTCCTTACACCGAAGCATGGAGCTATGGAGTAACTGCACGTATTGGATATGGTCAATTTATGATCTCGGGCTATTATGCTTTAAGCAACCGTTTTCAGGCAGATCAAGATCCTGAACTTTTCCCGGTGCATGTGGGCATTACTTTTTTCATTTACTAAAGCATCGCAGTGTCTAACGATATGATTGAGACCAACATACACAATTCGAGTCGCTGAAGCCCATACCCTTCCTGCGATAATTCCCATAATTTTGCTATTTTGCGATGCATTGCGGCGATATTCCATTTTTAATCAATCATTCGGGCTAGCGTTTCAACTGAAAAAGCTTTACATTTGCCGCTGTTGGTAAATAATAACCAACCGAAACTCAACAGTAATTATGGAAAAACAATTCTTGGTACTTATTCCTGCACGATACGGTTCGACTCGCTTTCCGGGAAAACCACTTGTAAAAATTCTGGATAAACCCATGGTACAGCATGTGTACGAACGGGCTTCGCAAGTTTTCGAACACGTGTACGTAGCTACAGACGATGAACGAATTGTAACTACCGTAGAGGAATTTGGCGGCCGCGTGGTTACAACCGCCAAAACACACCAAAGCGGCACCGACCGATGTGCCGAGGCACTCCGGAAAATTGAAGTAACTACCGAAAAATCTTTTGATGTGGTTATCAACGTACAAGGCGACGAACCTTTTATTGCAACCGATCAGCTAGAGCTGATTACGTCGTGCTTCGAGGCCGAGGAGACAGATATTGCCACACTAGTAAAAAAAATCGATAAGCAAACCGATTTATTCGATGTAAATAAACCCAAAGTTATTTTAAACAATCGCCAGCAGGCCATCTACTTTAGTCGTACCCCCATTCCTTACATGCGAAACAAAGAAGAATCGCACTGGCTGCGCAATCACACCTACTACAAGCATATTGGAATGTATGCATACAAAAGTGTAATTTTGAAAGAGATTACGCAGTTGCCGCAAGGCAACTTAGAAAAAGCTGAAGCATTAGAACAGCTGCGATGGATAGAAAATGGCTATACAATTGCGGTGAAGGAAACCAACACCGAGAATATGGCTATTGATACTCCGGCCGATTTAAAATATGTGGAAAGTGTATTGAAAGAAAAAGGATTGTAAAACTATCGGTGGGTTCGGTCTAAAAAGGTTTTCAAATTACTAAACGCCGAAAATCAGCTTTGCCCCGAGCCCTAAAGGGTGGCTGATTTTCAGCTACTTACTTCCACTTACTGGCGGATGGGGAAAAAGTAGCTGTCAATCAATAATACCCTTTTTATACCGTACTCACCGGTGAAAGCTTTTGTGTGTAATGGAGCGTTTTAAAAATGCAATAAGTCGCTGGTTGGCAACATCTACAGTTTTTTCGGCCACCTCACTCCACTCGGCGTCGTCAGCTACCCGGTAATCGTATTTTACGTTACCGTCTTTCATAAAAATGGGCGTTTTAGACACATCATAAATGGTAACATAATAATGGATTGCTGCTGATGGAACTCCATTAATTTGGGTAATTCCACTTTCTTTAACCGTCACAATAATATTGATATTATCGCCCGAACGTTTTAGTTCACTCATTTGTGATACAAAAACAAAGTTGGCAAATGGCAGTTCTTGCTTCATGAAATTACCCACTGTAGTATAGTAATTTGTTTTTGCCTTATCTTCGCCTTTTCGTTCATCAACTATTAGTACATTCACCTGAATACGGTGCGGTTCATCATCTTTAAATAAATGATCAGGCGCACCCTGAGCAACCGCTACCGCCTGAGGGCCGGATGCGCATAAGAGCAAAGTTGCTAATATATAGATAAGTAGTTTCATTGAGACTAAAATGTTTGCAAAGATAATTGATTTTAATGAAAAAGTTGAATTATGCAAATAATTTCGAACTTTTTTCAACCATTTGGTTGCTCATGTCATCAAAAATTGAAAATTACCAAGGCAAAATCCAGCAGCTTTAACTACCAATTAACAAGCAAGCATGTTCTCCGACGTGCGAAGTAATCTGCGCCTTAGGAGTCTTCACCTATAAGGTTGCACTTTAAAAAGCTAACTTAGAATTACTTGGGTAAACTTGAAATAACCACGGCCATTTGTTGCTGCAATTCTCCGGCAGCTTGTTGCGCAGCTATTGCAAAATTTTCATCGTTACCGGCGTAAATAATTCCGCGGGAGCTATTAACCAGCAGGCCGCACTGATCGGTTAATCCATGCTCGGCCACCGACTTCAGATCGCCTCCCTGTGCACCAACTCCGGGAATGAGCAGGAAGTAATTTGGTGCTACCTTACGCACCTGCGTCAAAATTTCTGGGCGAGTAGCACCAACCACAAACATCAACTGGTCGGCTGTTCCCCAATGAGTTGCTTTACGAATAATTTCCATAAATAGCGGTGTGCCATGGCGGGTTTCGATAAACTGAAAATCGTCGGCACCGGCGTTGGATGTAACACCCAAAATTATTGCATACTTTCCGGGATACTCCAAAAAAGGTAAAATGGAATCGTGCCCCATATAGGGCGAAAGCGTTACTGCATCGAAGGCGTAATGTTCGAATACTGCTTTTGCATACATTTTGGCCGTATTGCCAATATCGCCACGCTTTGCATCGGCAATAAGAAACAATTCGGGATGATGCTCTTTGATGTAGTGCGTGGTTTTCTGTAAGCTTTTTAATCCCGAAGTGCCAATTGCTTCGTAAAAAGCTAAGTTTGGTTTATAGGCTACCGCCAGATGATGCGTAGCATCTACAATCGCCTTATTGAACTCAAAAACCGGATCGTCTGACGCCAACAAGTGCGTGGGAATTTTCTCCAAATCCACGTCGAGGCCAATGCACAAAAAGCTTTGCTTCTTTTTTATTTCGGAAAAGAGGGTTGTTGCATCCATTGTTTACAATTCGCTTTCTTTAAGTTTCTCAGCATTCTCTGCTGTTTGCAGCTTTTCAATTATTTCGTCGATATCGCCATTCATTACCCCTTGCAAGTTATACATGGTTAAATTTATTCGGTGATCGGTAACACGCCCTTGCGGGAAGTTGTATGTACGAATTTTTGCCGAACGGTCACCCGACGATACCATCGTTTTCCGCTTCGATGCAATATCATCCATAACCTTCTGATATTCGAGATTGTACAAGCGTGTACGCAATTCGCCCATGGCCTTATCGAAGTTTTTGATCTGCGATTTTTCATCCTGACATGTAACCACAATACCGGAAGGAATGTGGGTAAGTCGGATGGCCGAATAGGTGGTATTAACCGACTGTCCTCCGGGGCCCGAACTACAATAAGTATCTTTACGAATATCGTTCTGGTTTATTTGCAAGTCAAATTCTTCCGCTTCAGGCAACACAGCAACGGTAGCTGCCGATGTATGCACGCGGCCTTGTGTTTCGGTTTGTGGAACGCGCTGTACGCGATGCACTCCCGACTCATATTTTAAGATTCCGTAAACACCATCTCCGGTAACAGCCACAATAATTTCTTTATAACCTCCGGCTGTACCTTCGGTAAAGCTTGTGGTTGCAACCTTCCAGCCTTTGGTTTCGCAATACTTTACGTACATGCGATACAGATCGCCGGCAAAAATACTGGCCTCATCGCCTCCTGTACCTCCACGAATTTCGAGCACCACGTTTTTATCATCCTCAGGATCTTTCGGAATAAGTAGCATTTGGATCTTCTCTTCGAGCTGTGCGTGGCGAGCCTCAAGCTCTTCGAGTTCCATTTTGGCCATATCGCGCATTTCCTCGTCCTTTTCTGTATTCAATATCTCTTTTGAGCTCTGAATATTCTCAACAACCAATTTATACTCATTGCCTGCTTCTATTATGGGTTCAAGGTTTTTGTACTCCTTATTTAGCTTAACGTATCGCTTCATATCGGAAATTACTTCCGGGTCGGTAATCTGTTGACCGATTTCCTCGAAACGAATCTTTATTCCTTCTATCTTTTCCAGTAAATTACTCATGTTTCCTCCTCTATTTAGTGCTTCGTAGCAAACTCTCTCTATTTGTATTGCATTGTAAAAAAAACTTTTGCAATAATCTCATTCAATTTAAGTGCCAGTTAAATCCGCTATATAGAAAAACCAATTTCAAAACGGCAATTAAAGCACGATCATTTCCTGCTAGTATTCAAATTTACCATGCTCACTTTCAATGGTCAATTTTTTAGTAGGTGCATCAGCAACTGTTCCCACTATTTGTGCATCGATATTAAACGACTGTGCAATTTCGATTATATCGCCGGCAATGGTTTCGGGCACATAAAACTCGAACCGGTGCCCCATATTAAAAACTTTATACATCTCTTGCCATGGCGTACCCGACTCTTTCTGAATAAGTTCGAATAACGGAGGCACGGGAAACATATTATTTTTTATGATGTGCAACTGATCCACAAAATGCAAAATTTTTGTTTGTGCGCCACCACTGCAATGAATCATTCCATGAATATGGTCGCGATGCTTGTCTAGCACCTTTTTTACAATCGGAGCATAGGTGCGCGTTGGCGACAGCACCAATTTGCCCGCATCAATATCCAAATCGCCGATCTTTTCTGTAAGCAATTTTGAGCCACTGTAAACGAGTTCGGGTGCCACAGCTGCGTCGTAGCTTTCCGGGTATTTTCGAGCCAAATAATTGGCAAATACATCATGGCGTGCCGATGTGAGTCCGTTACTCCCCATGCCGCCATTGTAGCTCTCTTCATAGGTAGCCTGCCCACTTGAGCTCAACCCAACAATTACATCGCCGGGCTGTATATTTTCATTGGTGATGATTTGGCTTCGTTTAGCTCTGGCTGTAACCGTAGAATCGACAATTACCGTGCGCACCAAATCGCCCACATCAGCCGTTTCGCCTCCGGTAAATACGGAATTAACGCCCAATGAAGTAAGTTGCTCCAACACCTCGTTTGTTCCATTAATAATGGCACTAATTACCTCTCCCGGAATTAAATGCTTATTTCTACCAATAGTACTGGAAACCAATATATTGTCGGTTACTCCAATGCACAACAAATCGTCGATATTCATAATAACGGCGTCTTGCGCAATACCTTTCCAAACAGACAAATCGCCGGTTTCTTTCCAGTACATGTATGCCAACGCTGATTTGGTTCCGGCGCCATCGGCGTGCATTACGTTGCAGTATTCCTGATCGCCACCCAGCACATCGGGTATAACTTTGCAAAACGCATTAGGGAAAAGGCCTTTGTCGAGGTTGGCAATGGCGTTGTGCACATCTTCCTTACTCGCTGATACTCCGCGCTGAGCGTATCTGTTGTCGTTATTCATCGGATTGTAATATTTTGTGGCACCTCAAGTACTTTTGTGCCAATTTTTGCATGACACTGTATTCGTATATTTTGCGATGCAAAAGTAATATTTTTTGGCATCTTTATAAAGTAAAAAACTCCGACAGTATTGCCGGAGTTTTGTTTTATTTGTTTCTTCTTCTGATTCGCGGCACATAGTCGGTTCCGGTTACACGGAACTCTGTTCTGCGGTTAAGCGAGTGTGCAATTTCTTTCATTTGCTCGGTTGGCAAGTTTTTGATATACGATTCCGTAAGTACAGTTCCTGCCTTTAGGAAGTCATAATCGGGCATTTTTGAATATTCCTCTGCTTCACGCGGTGTAATTTCTTTGGGTCGTTCCTCTCCGTATCCCACAAAAGTAAGTCGTTCTGCATCGATACCATAAAGAATAAGAAACTCGACCACACTTTTTGCGCGTTTTTCTGAGAGCTCCTGGTTGGCTTCTGCACTTCCACGGAAGTCGGTGTGCGAACTCAACTCAATAGTAATATTGGGGTTATCGTCGCGTAATATTTGCACCAACTCCTCCAGTGCCACCATGGACTCGGGTTTGAGATCCCATTTTCCAAAGTCATAAAATACTTTCACAAGGCGCGGCTCATCATTTGGTGGTAAGAATAGGTCTAACTCCAGTTCTTGGCTTTCGGTGAATCCCTTTGTTGAGAGTTTTTCTTTTCCGGCGAGGAAACCACCTTTCCGTCCAATAATCCGATAATCGGTATTGGGGTTCAATTCAAAATTAAGCGTACCATCGGCTTCACTGGTTTTTATTTCGTTTGTACCGTCTGAGCCAATTAAATTTATAGAAGCGTCCGGTATTATTTCAGCCGTTTTCTCATTTTTTACCGTTAACAATAGTTTAAATTCGATAGGCGGCAACGCAAATTGGAACACATCGTCCATACCTTTGGAAGCGTCTCTGTTAGAGGACATGTACCCACGTTCAAGTTCCCGTTCGAATACAATTCCGAAGTCGTCGCGCGGCGAGTTCATCGGGTATCCCATATTGGTAACTTCCCATTGGCTACCAACTTTTCTGGCCATAAACAAATCGAGCCCGCCCATTCCAATGTGCCCATCGGAAGCAAAGTACAGTGTTCCATCTTTATGCATATACGGGAAAACGTCGTTTCCTTTGGTATTAATTTGCGGACCGAGGTTTTCAGGTGCTCCCCAACTGCCTGTAGGCGATTCGCGTTTGGTTACCCAAATATCTTTTTGTCCTTGCCCTCCACTTTTATCGCTCACAAAAAAGAGCTGAAGCTCATCAGATGAGATTGCCGGGTGAGCCACCATAATAGAGTCTGATTCAAATACTTGTACAAGCTGTGCCTCGCCCCAATCGATTCCCGATTTTTTACTTTGGTAAATTTGGGTAACCATATCGCCATCTTTATTCTCTCTGATGGATGTAAAATATAGCGTATTGGCTTTTTCGTTTGTACAGGGTGCTCCCTCGTCAAATTCGGTATTAATGGTTTCTCCCAGTGGAGTGGGATCTGACCATTCCCCTTTTCGATCGACGCGCGACTGGTAAATATCGGCGTAGTACTGACCTGTTACCGGGTTTATTTCATTTCCGGTAGTTCCTTCTGTTGCTGTTGTAAAGTAAACCACACTGTAATCGTCGCGGCCATAACACGGGGCAAAATCGCTTTCGCGTGTATTAAAAAAATACATGGGTGTAACCTTATGCCGCGTTGGTTCTTCAGTTGCTTTTATGGCAAAATCGCATGATTCTATTCCTTTTGTAGCTCTGTTATCGTCGGGAACAAGTTTTTTATATTCCTGATAGTTTTGCTTTGCCTCTTCGTATTCTTCGCTGGCAAGCAATGCATCGGCATGGTACAAATAAGCCAGCGGATTTTCAATTCCACGCCTTATGGCTTTATTGAACCAAATCTTAGCCTGCCGCACCTCATCGATGTAACGGTAGCACAAAGCTGTTTGAAAAATAAGCTCATTTTCTTGCTTTTTATCGTCAACTTTACCATAGGCAAACTTGTACAAGTCGATCGCTTCAAAGTACCTTCCGGTATTAAATGCATTGTCTGCCTTCTCAATTTTTCTTCGCTGTGCAAATGTAGAAGTAGCAGTAAGTGCAATTAACAATACTATTCCGATTATTTTTAGGTTTCGCATATTGGGTACGCTTTTACAATTTTAATATACAGTAGTTGTATAACTACCATTTGCGAATTTAGTAAATTTATTGAAATAACTTAATGATATCGTTACCATTAGCAAAGATGAGCAGTGCAAAAAGAATAGCCATTCCGGTAAGTTGGGCGTATTCCATAAACTTCTCGCCGGGTTGCTTGCCGGTAATAATTTCGTACAGCAAAAAGGTAACATGTCCTCCATCGAGTGCCGGAATAGGCAGTAGGTTTATTATAGCCAGCATAATGGAAAGAAATGCGGTTAAGCCCCAAAACGATTGCCAGTTCCACACTCCCGGAAAAATTTTCCCGATGGTAATGAAGCCACCAACCTCTTTATAAGCTTCCGTTTCTGAGGAAAAAACAAGTTTAAACTGCTGTAAATATTTTTTTCCGGTGTCCCATGCTTTGGCTACGCCAGCAGGAATTGCTTCCACGAAAGTGTACTTTTTGGTTTCGATTACGCCTGTCAAATCTAGGGCTACTCCAAGCATTGCCGTTTCATCTAACATAAGTGTAAACTCTTTTTCGCGTCCGTTGCGCAGTACTGTAACAGTAATCTCTTGGTTTTGATAGTTACTCAGAGCAGGCTTTAACTGGTGTTCCATGGGTGTTTCAATACTATCGACACGCATAATACGGTCGCCTTTTTGAATTCCGGCATTGCGGGCAACGCTTTTCTCGGCAAATCCACCAACTATAAACGGATAGCGTGGAGTAAAAAGCCTATCGCCCTTTATTATCCGCTTTTTTACGTGTAGGGGTAAATGAATATTTTCTGTTCTGCCATTTCTGCTTACTTGCACGGTACTCACATCTTCTAATAAGATTATGGGCACAATTTGACTAAAGCGATCAACTTGCTGGCCATCGAGGCTAAGAATGAGGTCGCCATCGCGAAAACCGGCTTCATACGCTGTAGAGTCTACAACTACGCCATGCTGCATATTCTTTACCGGAAGGTAATCTTCGCCCCAGGTGTAAAGCATGGCGGCATAAATCAGAAAACCCAACAAAAAATTGACCATAACGCCACCCAACATAATAAGTAGGCGCTGCCAGGCGGGTTTAGCTCTGAATTCGTATGGCTTTGCAGGTTGCTTCATCTGCTCTTTGTCCATCGATTCGTCGATCATTCCTGCAATTTTCACGTAGCCGCCTAGTGGCAACCAGCCAATTCCATAGGTTGTTTCGCCTTTATTAACTTTAAACAGCGAAAAGCCGGGGTTGAAAAACAAGAAGAACTTTTCGACGCGTGTTTTGAATACGCGAGCAAAAAAGAAGTGTCCAAACTCGTGGAGTACAATTAGAATAGAGATACTAAGTAAGAATTGTCCAATTTTGACAATGATTTCCATGTGGGTAAATTATTAAAGTTTTGCAATTAATTCGTGTGCTATTGTTCTGGCCTCGCGGTCGGTTTCAATGAGCTCGCCGAGCCTTGGATTGACGCAAAAGTCGGTCGTTTCCATGGTTTTTTCTACAATTGCTGCAATTTGAGTAAATTTTAGTTTCCCGTCGATAAACGCATCCACTGCAACTTCATTGGCAGCATTAATTGAACAGGGGCTATTTCCACCTCTTCGGATGGCTTCATAGGCAATGTTCAATGCCGGAAATTTTTCGTTATCGGGGCGTTCAAATGTTAGTTGGTTAAACGCCTCGAAGCTTAACTCGGGGAATGTATTTTTTAGTCTGTCGGGATATGTAAGTGCATACTGAATGGGAACCCGCATATCGGGCAAGCCCATTTGTGCCTTAATGGAGCTGTCTTTAAACTCAACCATTGAGTGAATTATCGACTGGGGATGAATAACCACATCAATTTTAAATGGCGGAATTTTAAACAAATGGTAGGCCTCAATTACTTCTAACCCTTTGTTCATCATGGTAGCAGAGTCGATCGTAATTTTGTTGCCCATGTTCCAGTTGGGGTGCTTCAGTGCATCTTTAAGCGAAACATTATTTAATTGCTTTATTTTGGTATTTCGGAATGGCCCTCCCGATGCCGTAAGTATAAGCCTGCGAATACGGTCGTAGTTTTCGCCCTGCATCGATTGGAATATGGCCGAATGCTCGCTATCTACAGGAATAATATTCACATTTTTTTCGGTAGCCAATTGCATAACAATGTCGCCGGCCACAACAAGGGTTTCTTTATTGGCGAGTGCAATATCTTTTCCGGCCTCAATGGCATCCATTGTGGGTTGCAAGCCTGCAAAGCCAACAATAGCCGACAGTACAATATCGGCCTTTTTATGCGTGGCCAGCACACTCAAATCTTCTGGTCCATGTAGTATCTTTATATCTGTATCGGACAAAGCACTTTTCACCTCAAGAAATGCTTCATGGCTTGATACATGAACCATTTCGGGCTGGAATGTTCGTGCCTGTTCAATGATTAGTGCGGCATTTCTATTTGTTGAAAGCGCAACCACGTTAAAATGCTTGGGAAAAAGTTTAATTACTTCCAGCGTTTGTGTGCCAATTGAGCCTGTGCTACCTAAAATACTGATATGCTTCATGGGGTTGTTTTCTTAAAAATTCTATAATCGAGCATTTATGCATTCTGATATAACGAACAAAAATGCAAAATGGTATTTATTCGAAGTTAATGTAGTTTTGCGGATTAAGCGGAAGACCGTTATGCCAAAGCTCAAAATGAAGGTGCGGCCCGGTAGAATACTCACCCGAATTGCCTACAAAGGCAACCGTTTCTCCGGCCGAAACCACGTCGCCCTGCTCTTTAATCAGCGATTCGTTATGCTTGTATACGGTAATAATATTACTTGAATGCTGAATTTGAAGGGTATGTCCGGTTTTTAACGACCACGAAGAACTAATTACCGTGCCTGCAAGTGCCGCATGTACCGGCGAGGCAATTTCGGTGACAATATCAATTCCAAAATGACCTGTTCCATGATTAAATGTGTTGCTGACAACGCCTTTTACGGGAGAAAAGAAGTTCATTTGGCTCAGTTTATCTGCCGTTTTACTTTTTGTCGGGGTTGTAATACTGGCCTGCTGGTCGAGCTCTACCCTCCGACGTAACAGGGAGTCGTCTTTCGAAGGTTTTAAATCCAAATCGCTGTACAGCTCAACGGTATCATGCACATCTTCAACTTTTGTGCGCGAATCGCCAATAAGAATATGGCGTAAATTTCGAATGTACTGATCTCTAATGGCCAATTCGTTTTCAATACTGTCGATTCGCACAGCATTTTTTACCATTTTCTCGAAAAATGCTGAATCGGGATATTCCGGAATAAGTTGCTTTAGCGGCGTAAACGACATTAGTACAACACCAATAAATATAAGCACCATGGCTAATCCGCTAATTGCGGTCAATACATTAATTCCTGTTAAACGATACGACCATTTTTCTTCAAATGTTTGATCGTTTAATATCACCAAACGGTAATGCCGTTTGAGCCGTGAGAGTACTTTTTTCTTTTTCTCTTTCTTTCCCATGAAACTTCTTTATCTGGCCAATTTTAATCAAACCACAAATATAATACTTCGTAAGCTTGTTTCTTCATTTTTCGGTAGTTAAATTCCAATGTTTTGATCAACTGCACAAACTCGCCTCTCATGCCCAAATTAGGAGAGCTGCATCAACAAATAATGCAACTAAGACCAGCGACTTCAAAACTAGCAAATTTTCGTTTCATCGCTAAGTCCGTTACAGAAAGCACATGAAATGGCCTGGCCATATAGGGATATGGAAAATTTGCAACCTGAAAATTAATTTATGTGACCTCCTTTCTTTTTTTTATTGGGTTTCCCTGAGTATTCATGAGCAAAGGTTCTCTAAGGCTATAAATATTAATACCTTATTTGCCTGGTTTTTAGATAATTTACAACAGCTTCACACAAATGTTTTGTTTCTTTTAGCATTGAGCAGTGACATCCTCCCAAATAGCTTTTATTGTCCTTCCGGCTGCCTTTAAGCTTGTTGCAACCTTCTGTTTTTTTTTAACAAGTTGGTTTATTTGATGTGCGATTTGTAATAGCTGATAATAGTTTTCCATTGCGTTTTTGAATGTTGAACCCTTCATTTTCAATTTGCCAGCGAAGCCTTCCAAAATAACTGATATCCCATACATTGTCATTGTTTATGCTAATATTGGTAATGTGGACGAAACGCTCCTTTTTTGGTGATTTGGTATAGGTTCTTACATATTCGCACCAATGAAGGTTATGGCTTTGATGGTACATAAGATTATTGATAAACATTGTGGTTTCACTGAACTTGCTGCTTAATGTCCGGAATTGCTTGTGTTTTCCTTCTTCAAGCAGATACAGAGAGTTTACTTCCTCCCAAATTGATTTAAGACAACCCTCTTTGAAGGTCAGGATAAAATTCCAGTTGTTGGCTTTACACGTATTGAAAAAAGTTTCTTGCGGATATAGTGAATCTGCAACCAATATAAGGGCAAGCCGCGGGTAGTTGTTTTTGATTTTTTTGGCCAGCCGCTCAAATGCTTTTTGCTCACAATCTTGTTTTTGATCGATATTATCCGAATTCTTGTACCATTCAGTCTCCATGGAAATACTAAACCCATTGGAACAAATGATTTTAGCTTCCAATAAACCGGTTTGCCATGTCTTTTTGCCGTTTTTGCTCACTTTGTATGGGCAGCCGGCAAATGGTTCATGGTCAAAGCTAAAAACCCCTGTGCCGTCAATAGCTACCACTAAGCGTCCTGAATAACGAAACTTGTCGAGTACGCGTTTTTCAATGAGTTTTTTGACAAGCATGCGTTTGAGGTTTTCAAGCTCAGAAGGTGG
>JAWOEM010000301.1:0-8535 GCA_046482785.1 Salinivirgaceae bacterium | reverse complement strand
GAATAATAGGATGGACAGGTAAGAATTCATTATTAATTAATAAGAATCAATATCAGTTATGGAATCCAGCATCGGAAGCCACTGCGGTCATATAATCGGAAGAAAAGGTGAATAAAATACCATTCATTACCGGACGTAAATCGTCATCAGCAGTGGCAAATATTGTTTTATTAATGGCAGTGAGCAAAGCCTCGGCGGGCAACGTAATTTCTGTTTTTTTAGCTTCATCTACTTCGTGAGGCTGAGGAAAGTCGTCGCCTTTTTGCTCAACTTTACTAAACTTGCCACTTTCCGATAGAATATCTACAGAGAGCGTTTCAGTATTGATGTTAAAGGTCAGGGGTTGCTCTGAAGTATCTTTTAATTTTAGCAAACGTCTGGCATCTACAGCAATAACACCCTCTCCTTCGGCGCTTTCAACCTCCATGGAAGTCACCAAAGTGGTTTCCAAATCGGAAGCTGTAATTGTTAATACATTGCCTTTTAGTTCGAAAAGAAAGTTATCTAATATGGGCAATGTATTCTTGCTACTTATCACTTTAGCAATAGCTTGTAAGTGATTCAGCAAATCGGTACTCGATACTACAAAATTCATGCTGATATTTTTTTATTTTTTGTAAATTTACTAAAATTCTTTTCAAAAACGTGGCTTAAAATCGTTTAGTTCCACAAACATGGGGGCAAAAATATGCGTTTGCAGGCTCACCCAGTCTTTCTGATTTATGATTCCATTAAGCACATCAACCTCAGTTTCATCTTTTGGCACATAGTTATTTACACGATGTAAACTAAGCTCCAGGTTTCGCCCATCATTAATTGCCACATTGTATTTGTAAAAGAGGGGGCTATTATACACCGAGTCGACCTGGCTTTGTGTCTTAAATGCAACAAATGCGGAAAAGAATTTATAATTAAACTCCTTTACTAATCTTCGCACCTTCAAGGTATCAAATGCAATTGCTTTACGGTCGTTTGCATCATATAAGTCGTATTTACCACGTTTGTGTACTTTTACTTTGAACGACTGATCGGTTTTACCACCAACCTGAACGTTTATGGTATTGAGTTGCTCCTCCGAAAATGTAAATATTCGAGTAGAGCGCCACGTTAACTCACTGGCATGAAACCTACTGGAAATATATCCTCTAAACCCGGGAATTTCGACTACATATGGCCTTTTAGAGCCTTTAAGCATGGCATAGGTTCCGGCCTGATCTTGGGTTACACCGCCGATAAAATACGTTTTTAGAATTTCGTCGCCGTCGTATACCTCAATCTTAACTGATTTGGTTGCCAACCGTTTGGTAATATTCTCCTCAGCAGAGCGCGCCACGGGGTTTTTCACTCGCATACGGTGCAGGGTCTTCAGCAAAAGATTTACGTTGTATTGATTTGCTTCGTACTCTCCATTAATCATCCAGCGGTTGTTTTCTCCGCGCGTTAAATCGGCAATACGATTCTCTTTGTTCACCATAAATACCCGATCGACACTTGCGGTATCGGTTAGGGCAAACTCCCGCAACTCTCTATGCGTAGTTTTTTCGCCAAATTTAAGCATATCGAAAAATCGGGAGGTTCCGAAAGGAACAAACTGGGCTACTACAATGGTACCAACCAGCAATATGAGAATAACAATTTGTGTTAAGTATTTTTTCACTGTGATAAGATTTAATTTATTTCTACAATAATTTACTTAAAGGTACAAAAATAGCTATTTCAAGCTCCGCTGCCGATTAATCTCCATGTTTTATTTATGGCCTTCCGGCAAATGCTATTAGAGCTTGGGCGATGCGTGTTTTAAAGCTGCCAAAGCCTACTTTCGTCCATATTTCATTTTTCGAATCAGATTAAATACAAACGCAAAAACAAGAATAATCAATATGGGCAAACCAATATTGAGTGTTCGGAGCATCGCTTTATTCTCTCTAATTTTTTGACGATCGAGTAACCGAAGTTGTAGCTTTCGTCCGCGCAGGGCAACCAGATCGTCATCATCAGTCAGGTAGTTTATGGCATTCAACAAAAATGCCTGATTTCCGCTAAAAAAGATATCTTCGAACCATTTATCAGCGCCTAGGGGCAAGTTTTGTTTGCTATTTTCACGTGTCACAACGGCATTTTTTGCAATATCGCCATCAGCCACTACAATCATTTTTGTTTCTCTACTTACCTCTTTAAATCTAAATTGCCGCATATTGGTAAAATCATCAACCAGTCGATTCCGAAATACCGACGGAAACGTGCCTTCCAAAAGCACACCCACATCTTGCTCGCCTGCCTGATAATAGCGTGGTTCGGGTTTCTCATTTATTATACTTAAATCGATCAGTGCCGGAGTGCTCACAACGCGCGAATACTCTGAAGTTTTAAGCAATACCGTACTTTTAACATTGGGGTTATCGCCCACAAGATCAATGGTATTAATAAACTCGGTGCGAATAGGTCCTGTATTTTTTGTAATTGGATGATTGCTTTTAGAGACAAGAACGGGGAAGTAAACCCAGGGTGTTGGCGTAAATTGCGACTTTCCGCCGGGTGCTCCGGTATTTACGGGAATTGGAGCAGCGCGCAAATCCTGAACTATTCCTGTATTTATTCGCACGCCATAATTAAACAACATATCATTGATATTCAACTTTCTGTGCAGGGAAAGGGCATTGGTTGTGCTCGAATACGAGAGACTATCCATGCTAACATCTACATAATCGACCAACCACAATACTCGACCTCCGTGCATAATATATTGATCGACAATATATTTTTCTTTCTCTGAGAAATGATTTCGTGGTTTTGCAATAATTAAGGCATCGAATTTCAGCGAAAGTGTATCGCGCAAAGCGTATACGCGTTCCTGTGGCTCAATTACTTCAACGGTGTACATTTCATCGAGCGACCGCGCAAGAGAGAGCACATCGATACGTGGCAACTCCCCGTGGCCATGCAAAAAGCCCACTTTTTTTGGAAAAACCTGTATCGCTTCCCGAAACTTATTCAAGAAATTATATTCAAGTTTCGATTGAGCATGATTCACCAGCCTTTCCAGGTTTCCACCTTTCGTACCGGCTTCTTCATCAATAAAATTAAGCACTACTTCCTCCTGGCGATAAACAATTACCGCTCCCGGAAATAGGTATTTCGTATCGTAACCATCTTTTCCCTCAACACGAATAGTCCTGGGATTTAAGCCTTTACGGATAAGCTGGCGTGCAATATCGTTCCGCTGTTTTTCATCTTCACTTTCTGCAGGGTTAATAAATTCGTATTGAATATTTGCACCTGCGTAGGCTCGGAACTCTTCGAGCATTTCGAGCACGGAGCTATTCAGTTCTTTAAATGCTGACGGCAAATCGCCGCTCAGATAAACTTTCACGAATATTATATCGTCCAAATTCTCCAGCGTCTTTTTTGTACTTTCGTGAATAGAGTAACGTTTATCTTCGGTTAAATCGAGACGGAAAAATAAGCGCGAGGACACAAAACCAAGCAGTATAATAATAAGAATACTGAGGAATAACTGAAATATATGGTTTCTTTTTAATTTATTTCGCATGATATTTTATCTACATTTTTCGGGTTTACCACTTTCTACTTTGCAATACTGTTCTTGTTGTGAGTAAAAAAACTGCAATTACAGCTATAAAATACACAAGGTCGCGACTATCGATAACTCCGCGACTTATTGAGCTATAATGCTTGTCAATTCCAAGGTTGGCAATGTAAAACGACAATTCACTCACCGGATTAATATCGGCAAGCGAATTAAAGCCCACATAAAACACAAACGAAATTGAAACTGCTACAAGAAAAGCCACAATTTGGTTTCCGGTAAGCGATGAAGCAAACAGACCAATGGAAACATAAATAGCTGCCAAAAATACCAACCCAAGGTACGACCCCCATGTTCCTCCAACGTCGATATTTCCAACCGGATCGCCCAGGAACCAAACGGTAAAATAATAAATCAAAGTGGGAATCAATGCGATTAGCACAATGCTGACACCGGCAAAGAACTTGGCTACCACGATCTGAAGATCTGAAATTGGTCGGGTAAATAGTAAATCGAGCGTTCCGGTTTTCCGTTCTTCGCTAAACATGCGCATAGTAACTGCCGGCACAAGAAATAAGAAAACCCATGGTGCCATTACAAACAATGCGTTAATATTGGCATATCCCGACTCGAGCACATTTATATTGCCCGGAAAAACCCACATAAACAAGCTGTTGATGAGTAAAAAAATAATTACAACTACGTAGCCTGTAAGGGTTGTGAAAAAACTACTTAACTCTTTCTGAAAAAGCTTTAGCATATATTAATGATTAAATTTGCTTTGCAAAAATAGTGGTTTTAAAAAAAATACAATTAAAAAGTGACTTTTTCCCACGTTGGTTTTATCAATAAACTAATAGTCAAACCCTTAACTCTATCGATACTGATCGATACCGACACAGTAAGCTTGAAGTGTAACGAATTATCTGCGAAATAATTTTATTGGAGCATGAGGTTTTAAGAAAGGTTAGTGATAAAACATGTAAAACACCTTCAACAGTTTGAGGTAGTCTTAAATTTTGGGCAAATAAAATTTAAAAATGCTTCCCTTGCCGGGTTCACTCTCCACCCAAATTTTTCCATCGTGGCGTTCTACAAATTCACTACATAAAATAAGGCCAAGACCGGTTCCTTTCTCGTCGGAGGTTCCAATGGTTGAAGGATTTACATCGAGCCGAAAGAGCTTATCCTGATCTTTTACAGGAATTCCGATACCGTTGTCGGCAACTGAGAACACAATTCGGTCGTTGTGTTCTTTATAGTCAACATGGATTTGCCCACCTACCGGGGTAAACTTTATGGCATTGGAAAGCAGGTTTCGGACGACAGTACTAATCATATTCACATCGAAGTGCCAGTAAGCTGCCTCCGATGGAAAGTTAACGGTAATGTTTTTCTGTTTTGCATTTCCGCTAAGGAGTTCTACATTGTCTTCAACTACGTCTTTTAAATTGAAAAGATTTTTATTTATCTTCAACTTTCCGGTTTGGCTTCGCGCCCATTGGAGGAGGTTTTCGAGCAAAGCATAGGCGTTACTCGAGAATTTATTGATTTGTTCGATAAAAACCTTTAGTCTTTCGCGTTCGAACGAGTCAAAATCATCGAGCAACAAGTCCGACAAGCCAATTACAGTGCTAAATGGATTTTTGAGGTCGTGTCCAATAATGGAAAAGAATTTATCTTTTGTATTGTTCAATGTAAGAAGTTCCTTGCGTTGCTTTTCAAGCTCATCGCGCTCCCGAATAATTTCGTTTTTTTGCTTTTGAATTTCCAATGTGCGGCGTGTAAGGCGCTCCTCAAGAATATTATTATCGCGTAAGCGGCGCACAAATCCTTTGAGCAGAGTTTTTGCAAGAAGAGGTTCTTTATCTATCCACTCACTAAAATCTGTGTAACTAAGTTCGTAGAGCACCGATGGAATAATAGCCGTAACGCTTGCGCTGCGGGTTTCTTCATCGATTAGGGAATATTCGCCAAAGAAATCGTTCTCATCGAATGTAGAAAAAATATAATCGCCGTCGTGAACTTGCAGGCTTCCTTTTACCACAATGTAAAGGGCACGCATACTATCGCCTTTTTGAAAAATAGACTGTCCACTTTCAACCTCAACCGTTCTAAGGTTACGCGCAATTTTGGCCAAAACCTTAGCGGGTGTATGTTTGAAGAGTTCTATTCGTTGAAGAAAATCAATTTTATTGTCTCTATCTGGCATAGTATCACTAATCATTACTTTAAAAGTCCCACATTCACAACTGGGAAACAGCAATTTACGTTAACTTTTTCATTTTATCAAACCTTAGCAACGAAAGGCCCGCAATTTTTATAGCTATTGTACATAAACGGCTCACCACATATATTATTGGCAATATGTATCAAAAGATTTTAAGTGCCAACTTGAAAATATCGTGCAAATTAGCACTTAAAATCTACAACATCAAACTTTAAGGCCGCTTTTAAAAGGCAGGAAAGTCATAAAATCGGCATGATGCACGATATATGCTTCTGTTGACCGTTTCACCATATCGCCCTCGCCGGCATGTGTGGCAATTATATGGCACACTTGAGCCGGAATTCCGGCTTCTTCGGCCAACGACACACCGCTAAAAGGGTGACGCAAATATTTTCCGTAAAGTCCTTGCACAGCCTGTCCCTTATCATCTAATTCATACTCAAGCAGTTTACCCACATCGCAGAGTATAGCTCCGGAAATGAGCACATCCATATTCACGGGCAACTCGGTTTTAAAGAATTTCTCTACCTGATTTCCACTATCCTTTGCAATATGCACCACAGCGCGCTTATGATCCATAAAGGTAACTTTAAGGTCGGGCCCGGCCAAAAGGGTGAAAGGAATACGGTTCAGATCGTCGGCGCTTAAAACACTGCGTTCCAAAGCTGTTTCCCAGACTTTTGCAGTTTTTTGGCGTAGTTCCGCATCGCCAATCCAGCTTAGCTCTTCGCCCCAAAGCTTTTCTACATCATTTTTCATAGTCAAATATATTTAGTATTCGTCAATAAACTCGATTTTCGCATTTCGACATGCTCAATGTATCACGTTATACTCACTCAGCCCGTATCACTTACACCAGTAAACTCAACAATTTTGAGTTTCGCAAGCCTAAAAAATCGAGTTTATTCACTGAACACCCCCGACTTTATGGACAGGCTCTATTTAGTTTACATCGATTTTCAATGCCGAATAAAACCACCAGGCAGCAAAATTATTGTTTGCTACAAAGGATGGATTTGAGAAAACATCATACAATTAATTAACAGCATAATCTCCCCTCCAAAAATACACAAATAGACAGATTTGGCAAGAAAAAATTTGGGGATTATGCTGAAATAATTATGTTGAAGACACGTTTAATTTTCGATTACATCGATAATTCGGTGAATCATACGTGAATAATTAAAATTACCGGCCATCTCTTTTGCATTTTTCGAGAGGCGGTGATAACATTCATGGTCGGTGGAAATTTGATAGATTTTTTCAGTAATTGCTTCCAGGTTCTTCACGCTAATTTTATACCCGTTATAGTCATTTTTGACAAGCTCGCTAATTCCTCCATTGGGTGGCACTATTGCAGGCAATCCATAGTGCATGGCTTCAAGCACGGTAAGTCCAAAAGTTTCGAGCCATTTGTCGGGGTGACTCAAATTTATCACCATCGAGGCACGGGCATAAAACGGGTGCACATCTTTTTGAGCCGGGAAAATGGTCATATTGTCGCTAAAGCGGATATTTTTAAAATAGCTGTTAATTTTGTCTTCGGTATCGCTAACTACCAATTCAAAGTTGACGGACGATAAACGCGCAGCCAATTTTACAAATTCATGTATTCCCTTATACTTATGCAGAGAGCAAAGCATAATAACCGTAAACGGTTCTATAGTTTCGTTAGGCATCATGTTGGCTGTAAAATCGGGCGCTAATGCATTATGCACCACGTGAGGTTCGGTTTGTACAACCGGATCTTTCTTTTTTAAATAGTTTGACACATAAATAACGTCCGAAGCGGTGGTGTCGAGTACTCGAAACAAAAACCGCTTTAACCACTTTGGCTTCACCGAAGTTTCATGCAAATGGTAAATAACCTTCTTGTTCATAAGCTTTCCGGCCATACCGGCAGCAAAAGGCCACATAGTATTAATGTAGAACACTACATCATTTCGATAATAGCGCAGCAACGAAAAGAACAAAATGAATTGAGAAAGAAAAAACAGGAACCGATTTACAACACGAAAATTATTTGAAGGAGCAAAAAACCGACGCTGATCCACTCCCTTCAGGTTTGACAAAAAACCATCACCTGAACAGGAAGCAACATACAAACGGACAGCAAATCCTTTGGTGCTCAATCCTTCAATCACCTCTGACAGCACTAGCGGAGTACCACTGTAATCGTCTTTTATATGAAAGCAAATAAGTTGCTTTTCTGCGGTTGAATTATTCATTTAAACTTTTTAAAAATACTATTTACGATGCTCAATCTACAAATTCAATTCCACCTTTACTCCAACAATTGCTTATCCCTGCTAAATACTCAGCCAAAAAATTGTTCCTCCAAAAAACAAGTAAGAATAAACAATAAAAACTCCTGTATTCTTACAAATTTATGAAGCGCAAAGTAGGCCGCAAAAAAATCAAATCCAAGTTTTCCGGAAAAATAATTAACCCGGGAGCAAAATCCGCAAGCAATAAATTAGAAATTACGCAATAATTGCGGGGTATCCTATTGTGTTTTGGCGACAAAAAAATCGGCTTCGAACTCACCCCAATTTTCAAGTTTATGATTGTGGAATTTAGGTGCAAACTTCATTCGCTATGAATCAATAACGTTTTTTGTATATTTGCATGCAGCAAAACACATAAAACCAACGCCAAGCAATTAAAAAAGAACACATTATAAATTATTTATTATGAGAAAGCTACTGATTATCATGTCGCTATTTCCGTTACTTACAGCGGCACAAACACAGGATGC
>JAWOEM010000252.1:0-3626 GCA_046482785.1 Salinivirgaceae bacterium | reverse complement strand
CCCATCATTTCAAATTGACGCACTACTGACGCTCCGTAGAAAGTAACGGATGCTCCGATCCGGGGAATGACGGCATCGATACCCTCTCTTTTGTTGTGACTCAGGGAGGTGAATTTGTAGAAAATGCCACCATAAGCATTGAAGGTCAGCAATTGACGACCAATGAGGCGGGAGAAGCTTATATTGAACTATCTGATGGCACATACCAATATGTTGTTTCGATTGAGGGACTATCAGAATACAATGATGAAGTAGTAGTAAATGGCGAGGACATAACGGTAGATATTGTAGCTCCAGAGCCAACCTACATCGTATCGTTTACAGTTCTCGATGAAAATGGTGTTGCTCTTGAGGGTGCTGAAGTTGCAATTGCCGATGCTCTGCTAATAACCGATACCGACGGTTTTGCCAGTATTAGTCTTCAAGATGGAACTTACGATGTCCATGTGACCAGGGATGGATATGGGTCTTATAATGAGAGCGTAACGGTAGATGGCGAAGATATTGCCATTGATGTTACCCTCGTTGGAATGGAAGACGTTGTATTTGGGTACTCACTTTACCCAAATCCTGCACAAGAGCAATTACAGGTAGAAGTTGATGCTGTTTCTGTTATTGAAATATATAATGTTTCGGGTAAGAGAATGCTCGAAACACAGGTAACAGACCAAACAACAATCGATGTGTCTGCATTCCCAAGAGGAGTGTATGTGATTCGACTTGTGAGTGGAAAGCATTCCATTACCGAGCAACTAATCGTAGAGTAATAACAAATCGTTAATATAAAAAAGAGGGTCTGTACCAATCGGTGCAGACCCTCTTTTTCTTTTGCAGAAAAGGTTTTATTCTCCTTCGAAACCTTTCTACCTTGTAATGTACACCACCTTTTTTGTTTCAAAATAGGGGTGGTCAAAGTAGTCCGGAATATCGAATGTGTCGGTACTGAAATCTTCAAGTTCTTTTAATTCGTGTTCGAATTCGCCACCTTTTAAGTAAATAATGCCATTTGGAAGCGCATTTCTTTGCTGTTTGGCCAGCAATTTTATGGTTAGTCGAGTAAATTTTGGCAGCGGCATTACGGCACGGGAAACAATGAAATCGAATTTTTCCTTGAGTTCTTCTGCTCGTTTCTGTTTTGCTCGCACGTTTTGTAATCTAAGGGCTTCACTTACTTCAGTGGCTACTTTTATTTTTTTACCAACAGAATCTACTAGTAGGAAATTGCATTCGGGATGCATTATTGCTAGGGGAATACCCGGGAATCCGCCTCCTGTTCCTACGTCTAAAATATTGCTTTCCGGTGCAAATTGCAAAAATTTGTATATTGCCAAACTATGCAATACATGATGGATGTACAAATGCTCAATGTCTTTTCTCGAAATCACATTAATTTTGCTGTTCCAATCGCTATATAGATCAAATAGCTTCGTAAATTGCTCTGTTTGTTGTTCGTTTAGTTTTGGGAAGTAACGGAGTAATTCATCCATCGATTAAAAATTTTGTCGTTTATCTTTTAAAATATTAAAGAGTAATTCTCTTGCTCTAAAAAGTTGTGCTTTTACTGTGCCCAAGGGTATATCGAGCTCTTTCGCTATTTCCTCGTAAGAAAACTCTTTAAAATATCGTAGCTCAACCAGACGTTTGTACCGTGGCTTTAGCTCTTTAACCACGGCCTTTAATGCGTTCGATTTTTCGCGCATAATCATCAGCTCATCGGGTTTGGGGTGGCTCGATTCAATTTGTATATGTGCCGATGTGCCTTCGCTTTCCGTTTGCGAAATATCTTCCGAATTGGCCTGGAAGCTATATTCCCGGCCTTTGTTTTTTCGAATAAAATCGATGCAGTTATTACTGGCAATTTTAAATAGCCAAGTGCTAAAGGCGTAGCTCGGGCTGTATTTGTGAATATTCCGAAAAGCTTTTCCAAATGCTTCAATAGTAAGATCGTCGGCGTCGGCAGGGTTGTTCACCATCTTTAAAAGTAGGTAGTAAATAGAGTCCCTATACCTCTTTAGTAGGGCAGCAAAGGCCAGCTCGTCGCCCGCTTTTGCGCGGTCTACAAGCACTAAATCTTCTTTTGCCTTCTGCGAAAACTCTTTGTTTAACTCCTCCATTTCGACCGTTTCTTTTTTGTGTAATTATGGGCTGTAACCCCTATGGTTAAAAAATTTAAAAAAACTTCATACAGTGGAATCAGTAGCAAAAATCCTTTTTCTTGAAACTTCCGCATCACTAGTTTCCATAGTACTAGCATCACTAACAAATAAGTGAAGGTAAAGATTTGTATCCACAATGAAAAATCTACTTTGACCAAATTTATTATTATGAGGACGGGCGCTGTAGAAAAGATAAGGAGCCAGTTTATGCCTAAATATAATTTGTGTTTAATTCGATAATAATTTCCGGCTGTAAGGTGTCGGAGCTTTTGCAAATACCATGATCGGAAGTTTTGCTTGGGTTCCGAATACGTGAAACATGCCGGGTTTGTATTTGTTGTTGTATTCTTTTTCGTTGCTATGGCGTTAATTAACAAGTCGTCGTCGCCAGAATTTATGTGGTAATGGCTTTTAAAGCCGTTGGCCTTTTCATACATCGTTTTTTCATATGCGAGGTTTCGACCTACTCCCATGTATGGAAAACCCATGTTGGCCGATGAAATATAGCTTTTGGCAATTTGCAGCGTGTCGAACCGTATGAGCTTATTTAGCGCCCCTTTTTGTGTTTTGTATCCGCCATATCCCAGCACAATGGGCTTGTCTGCCAATGATGAGGCCATGCCTTTTAACCATGTTTTGCTGCTTGGAACACAATCTGCATCTATAAGAACCAGATGCTCATATTTGCTGGCTTTTATGCCAATCGTGAGAGCTAACTTTTTACCATGGTCAAATTTCGGATCTTTGGGAATGATAGTGTGGGTGAGATGGGAGTATTTTTTTTCAAGTGCTATTAAAACATCTTCTGAATTGTCAATTGATGAATCATTTACAACAACCACTTCGTAATTCGGGTAATCTTGTTCGCAAATGATGGGTAAGTGATTGGTTAAATTTTGTGCTTCGTTGCGGGCACAAATAATAACCGAAACCGATAGATTGTTATTTGATTGAGAGGTTTTTTTGTCTCTCTTTCTGAATAAAAAAGCTGTGTGTACAATATCCCATACCAAACGCAGTATTAGTATACCAATTCCGGCATAAAGCAAGGTAAGCTCAGTCGGATAATATGTAAAGTACTCTATAATTTTCTCCATGTTCCCAATTGTCATGCAAAATAAAGCAATTATGGCCATTTGATACAAAACTTTTGGGCATTTTATTTCCTCTTCGGAATAAAAATGCTGTTCTGTTCTTTGCTATGTGTGCGAAAAGGATTTTTTTTGATCACTAAAAACAAATGCGTTTAAACAACCTTCCTCGTAATTTTTCCTTATTTTTGCAGTTTGTATTAAAAAATGCCCATGCTTACATTTAACTTATTATCAACAGATGTGTCCGGAAAGGCTCGCGCCGGAGTTATACGCACCGACCGTGGCGAAATTGAAACACCTATTTTTATGCCCGTTGGTACTTTGGGAACGGTCAAAGGTGTATTGAACCGCGAATTAGCCGATGATATTAAGGCAC
>JAWOEM010000245.1:0-9606 GCA_046482785.1 Salinivirgaceae bacterium | reverse complement strand
GAACAGTCAGGCTCAGACAGCTACAAAGGTACGGTACAAATTTCCTCGACTCGTCCGGTTTTCAATTCCGATTACAACACCCCCATTATTAATATGGTTGATGATAAACTCCAGTTTCAGTTTGCACCACAAGATGCAATCGAGTTTAATGTTAACAGCTATTCATCAACGCTTAGCTCCGTATTAACGTATTACGCATATTTGATTTTGGCCTTCGACTACGATACATTTGGAAGTATGGCCGGCAGCCAATTTTTATCAAAAGCCGAACAAGTAGTATCGAATGCACAAAGCGACCCATCACCGGGCTGGCGCAGCTTTCAGGACGATGGAAAAAACCGCGCCGCACTGGTAGAAGATCTGCAAAACGACTTGTACAGTCCGCTACGCCAATGTTATTACGAAT
Organism: Salinivirgaceae bacterium; assembly: GCA_046482785.1. Taxonomy (GTDB): domain Bacteria; phylum Bacteroidota; class Bacteroidia; order Bacteroidales; family Salinivirgaceae; genus Salinivirga. The sequence goes on along the minus strand of JAWOEM010000245.1, from coordinate 9,200 downwards.
ACCACAGACAAGGCCTTGATTTAATGTCCGATAAAAAAGATCAGGCAAGGTCGAACATATTTTCAGCACTGGAAAAACTACGGGGATTATACCGCAAGCGTCCGGACAGTTACTTGCTTCAACTATTTTTTGAAACCAAAGTCGACGAACTTGTAAGTATTTTCAAAGAATCGCCGGCACAAGAAAAACGTCTGGCATTCAACCTATTAAGTCAGATTGATCCCGGAAGACAGGATAAGTACAGAGAAATCATGCAAACCGACTAATGTATGTTACAGCACTTATTTGTACAAAACTACGCACTGATAGACGAACTACAAATCGACTTCCATTCGGGTCTTACCGTAATAACAGGAGAAACAGGAGCAGGAAAATCGATTCTATTGGGTGCGCTTGCGCTGGCTTTGGGCAGTAGAGCCGACCTCAACAGTCTAAAAGACAAAGAAAAGAAGTGCGTTATCGAAATTGAATTCGATGTACACAAACTGGATTTACAATCGTTTTTCGATGACAATGGCCTCGATTACGAGGAGCAGACAATTATACGCAGAGAAATTACGCCAAAAGGCAAGTCGCGAGCGTTTATTAACGACACTCCGGTAAATTTAGGATTGCTCAAAACCATTGGCGAACAGCTTATCGATATTCATTCACAACATCAAAACCTTGATTTGAATTCGCAGGAATTTCAGATTAATTTTGTTGATGCCATAGCGAACAACCAATCGCAGCTCCACGCCTACCAAAAATTATTTTACGACTATAAAGCTACACAATCGGCGATAGATAATTTAAAAGCAAAAAACGCTCAGCAGAAAGAGCGGTTCGACTTTATTCAATTCCAGCATAAAGAACTCTCGGCAGCCAAACTAAAAGCCAACGAACAAGAAGAACTCGAACAAGAACAGCGTTTGCTTAGCAACAGCGAAGAAATAGCTGAAAACCTTAGTTTAGCATTAAAGCGCTTTTTGCGCGATGAGTTTGGACTTTTAAACGAATTGGCCTCAGCAAAAAATGAACTATCGAAAGTTGCCGAATTTTTCGAAAACGGGAATGAGATCGTAGAACGTGTAAAAGCAGCACACATCGATTTAGAAGATTTGGTTTCAGATTTGGAGCAAAAGGCCGAAGTGATTGACCACGATCCGCAAAAACTGGAAAAAATAAATTCGCGACTGAACCAAATTTACACGCTACAGCAAAAGCACAATTGCCGGAGCATAGAAGAGTTGCTGGCACTGGAAAAACAGTATGACAATGAGTTAAATGAGGTAGAATCGTTTGGGGAGGAGCTTTCGCAGCTGGAAAAAGAATTAGCAACGCAGCAAAAAGAGCTTGTTGCACAAGCCAATAACTTGCACCAAAAACGAGTAAAAGCAGCCGGAGAAATTTCGGAAAACATCAGCAAACAGCTGAGTGATTTGGGCATGCCACATGCAACTTTTAAAATTGATATAACGAAAAGCGCTACACCAGACAAACACGGTTCGTCGGTTATTGTATTTATGTTTACAGCTGACAGAGCAATGCAGTTGCGCGAAGTAACCGAAGTGGCATCGGGCGGAGAATTATCACGCATCATGCTCATCATAAAATCGTTAATAGCAGAAAAGCGAGCGTTGCCCAGTTTAATTTTCGATGAAATAGACACAGGAGTATCGGGAGAAATTGCCAATAAAATGGGAAACATCATGCAGCAAATGGCCTCATCGATGCAAATTATTACCATAACTCACCTACCACAAATTGCCGCTAAAGGGCACCACCACAGCATTGTGTACAAAACGCACGAAACAGCCGGTGCCACCACACACATTAAATCGCTTATAGAAAGCGAGCGCATAGAAACCATTGCACGCATGCTTAGTTCGGGCGACCCCGGCAAAGCAGCTATGGAAAACGCAAAAGAACTTTTAGGAAACTAATTTGTTACCTGAGCAGGTAAACACTAAACATACATAATTTATGGCTTACAATCTACTAAAAGGCAAAAAAGGCCTTATTTTCGGTGCTCTTAACGACAAATCCATTGCTTGGAAAGTGGCGGAAAGAGCCCACGAAGAAGGAGCAGACATAGTACTTACAAATACCCCGGTATCTATACGGCTTGGAACAATTGACGAGTTGGCAAAAAAAACAAACGCAACGGTTATTCCGGCAGATGCCACAAATACAGATGATTTAACAACATTGATAGAAAAAGGGATGGAAGCTGTTGGCGGAAAATTCGATTTTGTCCTACACTCCATCGGAATGTCGCCAAACGTTAGAAAGAAAAGAGCATACGATGATCTGAATTACGATTTTTTATCGAAAACACTGGACATTTCGGCTATTTCGTTCCATAAAGTTATACAAACGTGCAAAAAACTCGATGCTATTAATGAATGGGGATCCGTTGTAGCACTTACCTACGTTGCGGCACAACGCACCTTATTCGAATATAACGATATGGCAGATGCCAAGGCAATGCTCGAATCAATTGCACGCAGTTTCGGTTATATTTATGGCAGAAGTAAACATATTCGCATCAATACAATATCGCAATCGCCCACAATGACTACCGCCGGTAGTGGTGTAAAAGGTATTGACAAACTCATGGACTTTAGTGAACGAATGTCGCCACTGGGCAATGCAACAGCTGATGAATGTGCAGATTTTACCATTACGCTATTTTCAGACCTCACACGAAAAATTACCATGCAAAACCTGTATCACGATGGCGGATTTTCCAGCATGGGTATGAGTAAAAGTGCAATGGTACAATACGAAAAGAGTTTTGAGGATTGTAACGACTAAAGAATAGAGCAGAATGCAATCCGGAACTACATTTCTTTTCGCAATTAAAATATTTCCATAAAAGGTTACTTCAAATCGATGTGATTATCAGTAACCTTTTATGATTGCCTAATAAAACAAATCGTTAAAACACGTAAAATATCCCACGGAAAAACTACCGTTTCTGCACAACAGAATCCAGAAAAAAAGAAGAAATCAACATAAAAACACAACTAACACACCGCTGAATTCAAGAAAATTACAGATTGTTCAATATGCAATTCAGCCAATAGCCACAAAAGCGGGGCTAAAATAGATATTTAACTAAAATGGTTGATTTTTTAACATTTGTTTCATACCTTTAAGACCTGATTAAGCCTACAAGCTAATTCCGATTTAATATGATAGCACACAATTGGCAAGATAAAACCATTCTAATAGTTGAAGATGAGCATATCAACTTCCGCTACTTACAGGAGATTATTAAAAAAACCCAAGCACAAATTCTCCGTGCCGAAAACGGCTTTGATGCCGTTGATGTAGCACGGAACAATAATCTGGACTTAATACTAATGGATATTAAACTCCCAGTTATGGATGGCTACGAAGCCACAAGGCAAATCAGGGAATTTAATAAAGATGTTCCAATTATTGCCCAAACCGCCTACGTAATGAGCGGAGAAGAAGAAAAAACCAAACAGGCAGGCTGTAACGACTATTTAACCAAACCACTTCGAATAAAGACAGTAATTGAAACACTTGCCAAATACCTTGGCGATTAGAATCGAAAATAAAACTGGCTTGAAATAAAATGTGCAACGAAACACGAGTTCGTTGCACATTCCTATTTTATAATCGAAAAACTACATCATTATTCGGCACTTCCTTTATAGTAAACAAAAGTTACCTTGTGGGGCGTACCATCAAAAATGGTGTCGGAGTATCCGGCATCTGCCTGAATGTTTAAAATATTCCCGGTGCGATCTTTTACCCGCCAGTTGCGAATAATTTCGTGCTTATCTTTTATAAAAGAATCGTGGCGTTTGCTTAATTTCTCAGCATCGTCTGCCGGTAGCATCATCGAAAAATGCTTTCCAATAAGTTCATCTCTACGGTACTTGTAAATATCGGTATATCGGTCATTTACCGTTACAAAATAACCATCCTTATTGGTGATACAAATACCCATTTCCTTCTCATTATCAATAATTTGTTGAACATTTGCGGGATCCTCTGCTATTGCAGCTTTAATTTTTTTTGTCTTTAATACATTTAGCATAATCGTCCGTTTTTTTTGATTTTAATTTTGATAGTGGTTTAACAACTCAGCATGGCAAATGTTCAACATTTTAAGCCAAACATTAAACAAAAGTATCTATTCCACTCTGCCCTGGATTACACAACGATTTATTTTTTTCAAAATACTTGTGATTTCAGGTATAAAAAACGCCAGAAAAATTATTGTTTTTCGATAATAATCTTACCTTTGTCAATAAACAAATTCCAAATGAAACCCTTTATAATGGTTGGAACGAAAAACCAGCGACGCCTCACATCCATAGTTTATTATCTGCTAACAGGAATGCTAATTATTTCTGTTTTGGCGTTTATCTTCTATATTTTCGTCACAATTTTTTCAAATTTTAAAGAACAAAGTCTGGTTCCCATCACGCTATCGTTACAATTCGATCGAGAGATAGAAGCCATTACGCATAACAGCAACGGTATTTCCGCTACAGCAACAAATGCAGAAACCAGTATAGTAGTATCAGATACTCCGCCATGGTTTTACTTTTTTGCTCAATTACATTTTTTAGGGCTCTTTGGCATTGGTTTCTACATAACCGCTCAACTTTGGATTATTTTCAAGTCGCTTCACAAGCAACTGAAAGAGAGCATTACCTTTAAGACTCAATACGTAAAATACATTCGAAAAATAGGCTATGCACTCCTTGGTTATGCCGCATGGGATACCCTGTTTTATATTTATGCAAAATACTACTTGATTGAAAAACTAACCTTTGCAGGAGAAGCCGCAAATATTGAATTCAATCTAAACAGCTTAACTTCAGTTTTATGGGGATTGGTGGTATTGGTACTCGCCACGGTATTTGAGTTTGGATCTAAACTACAAGAAGACCAAGACCTAACCATATAAAAGAAAACACAATACGAATTAATTATGGCCATAATCACAAACTTAGATGTAATGCTGGCACGCAGAAAAATGAAACTATCGGAGCTTGCAGCACGCGTAAATATCAGCATAGCCAACCTAAGTATTCTAAAAAACGGAAAGGCGAAAGCTATTCGCTTCAGTACATTAGAGGCCATTTGCAGGGAGCTCGACTGCAAACCGGGCGACCTGCTCGATTACATTCCAAATGAAAGCAATTTAACAGACAACTAATTATTAATCAATCAAAATCTACATTATGCAACAAAAACTCATTGGACTACTAGCCATTTTGTTTCTTCCGGGCATGCTAGCCTTTGCCGGATCAGACAAAATTGAATTTGTGGAGTACGATCTGGAAAACGGATTACACGTAATACTCCACCAAGACCACAGCACACCGATTGTTTCGGTAAGTGTGATGTACCACGTAGGATCGAAAAACGAAACGCCCGACCGAACTGGCTTTGCGCACTTCTTTGAACATTTGATGTTTGAAGGAACAAAAAACATTGAGCGTGGCGAATATTCAGAAATTGTAGAGAAAGCCGGAGGCACACTCAATGCCAACACCAGCAACGACCGTACTTACTACTACGAAATTTTGCCTTCGAACCAATTGGAACTTGGCCTATGGCTGGAATCGGAGCGCATGCTTCACGCAAAAGTAGACTCGACAGGTATAGCCACACAAAAAAAGGTGGTAATTGAGGAGAAAAAACAAAACTACGACAACCGTCCTTATGGCGATATCCTCATTCAAACCATGAAACGCGCATTTAAAGAGCATCCATACCAATGGACAACCATTGGAGACGAAGACCACATTCGCGCTGCTGAAGATCATGAGTTTATGGAGTTTTATAACATGTTTTATGTGCCGAACAATGCAGTACTCGTAATTGCCGGCGATTTTGAAATCGAAGATGCGAAAAAACACGTAGACAAATATTTCAGTACCATTCCAAAAGGAACGAAAGAAATCAGACGTCCGGAACCCAACGAGCCACCACTCGGAGGCGAAGTTCGCGATACGGTATTCGACCAAATTGAGCTTCCTGCTGTAATTCAAGCCTACCGCACTCCCGCTCTAGGCTCTGACGATTATTACGCGATGGATTTGTTGGCCAAAATGTTATCGGGCGGACAAAGCTCAAGGTTATACAAAACATTGGTAGACGAAAAACAATTGGCACTGGCCGTAAATTTGTTTCCGCTTCCATTCGAGCACCCTTCTGTAGCATTAACATTTGCTCTTCCTAACATGGGCGTAGCACCTGAAAAACTGGAAGCGGCCATCAATAAAGAGATAGAAGCGGTAAAAAACGGCACCATCGACGACCGTGAGTTTCAAAAACTTAAAAACCAGACTGAAAGCAACTTTGTAATGCAAAATACGCGTCTTTCCAGCCGCGCCAACAATCTGGCTCAGTACCACACCTACTTTAACGATGCCAATTTGATTAATACCGAAATAGAAAACTATTTGGCGGTTACAAAAGAAGACATCCAAAAAGCAGCAAAAAAATACCTTACAGAAGATAACCGTGTAGTTCTCTACTATTTACCCGAATCACAAAACAACTAAATCGAACGCAATGAAGAATTTATCAATAATACTAACAGCACTCATACTGACATTTAGTTTCAGCGCTTGCGACCTCGATCGCAGTAAACGCCCCAAAGCGGGTCCGGCACCTGAAATTAAAATGGGCGAATCGAAAACGTTTACGCTCGATAACGGACTGCAAGTAATTGTAGTTGAAAACCATAAAACGCCAACCGTTGCATTTCAACTAACAGTAGACACCGACCCCGTTCTGGAAAAAGATGCAGCCGGATACCTCGATGCTACCGGCGAACTGATGCGTACCGGAACAGAAAACCGTACAAAACAAGAAATAGACGAAGCTCTCGATTTTATCGGCGCTCGCTTCTACATCAGCAGCAAGGGAATTTACGGAAATACATTGACCAAATTTAAAGGGGACTTTTTGGATGTAATGGCAGACATTACGCTTAATCCCATTTTCCCTGCAAGCGAACTGGAAAAATATAAGAAACAAACCATTTCGGGGCTTGCTACACAAGAAAACGAACCTAACGCCATGGCTGCAAACGTAGCTAAAATGTTGCGCTACGGTAAAAATCACCCATATGGCGAAGTTGTTACCAAAGAAACAGTTAAAAACATTACAAGAGACATTTGCGTAGATTGCTACAAGACGTACTTCCGCCCGAACACAAGCTACCTTACCATAGTTGGCGACATTACAGTTGATGAAGCAAAGCAACTGGCAGAAAAACACTTTGGACAATGGGAAAAAGCCGAAGTTCCAAAACATGAGTACAAAACCCCAAAAGCCCCAGAAGGAAACCAAGTGGCCATTGCTCACAAAGATGGAGCTGTACAATCGGTAATAAAAATTACATACCCCATCGATCTAAAAATTAGTGATGAAGACGCCATTCCTGCAAAAGTAATGAACGAAATTTTAGGTGGTGGTGTTTTCTCGGGCAGACTGATGCAAAATATTCGCGAGGACAAAGGCTACACCTATGGAGCCCGTTCACAAATTGTGAACGACGAATTGGTTGGATATTTCAGCGCAGGAGCAGAAGTGGGAACTGAAGTTACCGATAGCGCAATACATGAATTTTTGTACGAAATGAAACGAATGGTTGATGAAAAAGTAACCGAAGAGCACCTCGACCTGGTAAAACAGGTAGAAACAGGCAGCTTTGCACGTGCTATGGAATCATCGCAAACCATTGCCCGATTTGCATTAAACATAGAACGCTACAATTTGCCGGCAGACTACTATGCAACTTACCTGAAAAAATTAAATGCCGTTACGGTAAAACAGGTAAAAGAAATGGCCGAAAAATACATTAAGCCCGAAAACGTATACATTGTAGTAGCCGGTGACAAATCGGAACTGAAAAAAACGCTGAAACGTTTCGACAGCGACGGAAAAATTCAAATTTATGATGCTTGGGGCAATGAATTGGAAGACAACACGACTGTGCCCACCGACATTACAGCACAAGAAGTAATCGACAACTACATTAAAGCCATTGGTGGTGCCGAAGAAATGAAAAAAATGAAGACTGTAAAGCAAGAAGGTGAAATAGAAATGCAAGGACAAAAAATTGCGACCACCCTAATTAAAAAGGCGCCAAACAAAATGATGAACGAAATGACCATGCAGGGAATGACCGTTCAAAAACAAGTTTTTGATGGCGAAAAGGGCTTCACAGCAGGCATGCAGGGCGAGAAAGATATGGAGGGCGAAGAGCTGGCAGCCTTAAAAGTAGAAAGCACCATGAACATAGAACTAAAGTACGATGAACTGGGCTACGAACTCGAATTGGTTGAAATAGAAAAAGTTGACGGAAACGATGCCTACAAAATAAAAGTTACCCCACCATCTGGCGATAGTTACTATAACTTTTTCGACGTGGAGAGTGGATTAAAAGTAATGTCGAAAAAAACAATGAAAACAGAGCAGGGTGCAATGGATCAAGTACAAACATTCAGCAACTACAAAGCGGTAGACGGTATAAAATTCGCACATACCATAACTATTAGTAGTACGGGAATGCCAGAACCCATGAAAATGCAAATGAACAAAATTGAAGTTAATCCGAAAGTAGACGACGCTGTTTTCACAAAATAAAACAGTCGTCAGGTAATGTCAAGACTTTCTTTATAAAGTTGCCGCCCGAAATGGATTTTTCATTTCGGGCGGCTTTTTTTATACACCGGAGTAATGCCCAGCCTGAAAAGGTAAAATTGAATAAAATCCAAATATTTTTTTGTCGTTCGTCCTAAAATACCTACTGTTAATCAAATCCATACAGGGTATAGCAACCCTTTGGCATCAATTTCGTTTATGGCTTATAGAATTAACCGGGTAATTATACCCACAAAACGATAAAAAAATGAAATATATACTTTTTATACTCGCTCTAGTGATTTCTAGTTTAGCCTTTGGACAAGATTTAAACGTTCCAAACAAATCTTCTTACTCTGCTCCTGCAGATGCAACCTATGAAACAATAACGTTAGGAAACGATTCCGAATTTACTATTCCCGAGGGAGTAACCATTACAGCCAGTACACTTGATATTGAAAACCACGCAACGATAAACCTTCATGGTGTTTTAAATATTTTGGGAAATATTGATGTAAACAACCATGGAAGCCTTGATGTTAACAATACGGGAGTTATGGAAGTTGGTG
>JAWOEM010000214.1:0-14037 GCA_046482785.1 Salinivirgaceae bacterium | reverse complement strand
AAGTGTCAGTGAAGCATCGTCGCCGTACACGCCCGTGGAGCTGCTGAGGTTTTCGTCGCCCCAAACGCGTACATCCTGTGGCGAAAACACCAGTTTCAGGTTATCTGATTTGTAGGATAATGATAATCGTGTACGCTGCGACATTAAAGCCGATGGCGTACTTTCCGGGCTGGCCAGTTTTCGGTAGCCGTCGCGTAACTCGAAACGTGGCCGGTATTGTGCGTTAATCTGTAGCTGCGCATGGGATAGTTGAGAAGAAAAAATGCTAATTCCCGCAACAAATGCAAAGGCTTTTATCAAATTCATTGTACATCAGTTTTTCAAGGTTCTGATGCAAATGTAGGCTGATGCAATTAGCTGTGGAACAGCTTTAAAGCGTAATTTAGAAATACGTTTTAATACACTACTACGTATAAAGTCGTATTTGATTCCTATGCGATGAATGACTGATTCAAAAGTAAGAATAACGAAGTTATTATGGCTCTGAAGCGAGGGCTTCGCTTGGAGCGAAACCCTCGCTAGTTCTCATTAAAAAAAGCCGCTCAATTTTTGAACGGCTACTCAAATGCAAGGGGCTAAAGCCCCGAATTTTTGAGGCTCACTTGCCCGGCCATGAATGACCGGGCAAATAGGCGGAAGACAACCATTTGATTAGCAACAATTTTGGCCAATAAATTCTTAGAAAAAGTGTAAATATTCACCAAAAACTCCTTGAAAAAAGTGTAATTTTTTGAAAAATAACCTTTGAAAAAATGTACTTTTTGTAAAAGCCTAAATAAAAAATTACTAATACTGTAGGATTAGAATTAGTTGTACAGTTTGAGCTTTGAGGGATATGCGCTATAAATACCAGTACCAAATCATAAAGACCGTGACAATACCGGCCAGTATATTCATCATTAAACCGGTTCTGAGAAAGTCGGTAAATTTGTAACCTCCTACATTGTATACCAAAAGATTTGTCTGGTATCCAATTGGGGTGGCAAAACTGGCTGATGCACCAATAACCACGGCCATAATAAATGGCATAGCATCCATTTGGAGGTTTTGACTAACCGACAAGGCAATTGGAAACATGATGGCCGCACCGGCATTGTTTGTGATGATTTCGGTATAAATACTGGTTACAATGAACATGCCTGCTACAATGCCAATTGGGCCTAATCCCCGGAGGGCAGCAATAATTGCAACGGCAACATAATTTGCGAGGCCTGAGTTCATCATTGCGTTGCCAATTCCAAATGCTGAGGCTATTATGATCAGCACATCCATATCCACCGATTTCTTGGCATCGTTGAAACTGATGATTTTCCCCATGATCAATAAGATGACAGTAATTGCGGCAGATAACATGATTGGAATGAGCTTTAGGGTTGCAGCAGCAATCATGGCAACCAAAAGAATTAGGGCAATATTTCCTTTCTTTTCGGGCTTGGAATAACTCTCAACACTAGATGTTACCAGAGAGAAATCCATGGAGTGGTACCATTTGTCGTAAAAATCTTTTTGGGCCAAAATGAATAATGTATCATTGGCTTTGAGCTCAATATCACCAATTTTTTCGTTTATTCTGCTTCCTGCCCGGTGAATACCAAGTATAGCGGCATTGTATCTATTTCTGAAATTACTGTTCTTCACTTTTTTGCCCAGTAGGGGGCTCACATTGGAAATAACAACTTCGTAAGTTTTAATTTTGTCGGAGTCAATATTTTGTGGGTCGTATTGTCCGTCGGGAACAATGGTAAGACCTTGTTCTTTTTGCAATTCAAAAATGGTTTCGGGTAGTCCTGTAAAAAACAGATGGTCGTTCTCATGCAGGATTTCATGACGCGAAACCGGTGCAATGGTTTTACCATCGCGTATAATCTGGAAAAGATAAAGCCCCTGTAGTCTGCGCAAACCTGCTTCATGCAATGATTTTCCTATATGCGGATAGTTTTTGTTTACCTGTAGTTCTACCACAAATTTGCGAGTGTTTTCTTCAAATTGAACTAAGGCTAGTTTTCTTATGGGCAGAATACGTTTTCCGAATATTGTAAAAAAGGTAATTCCAATAATTGCCACGGGAAAGCCTACTTTGCCAATATCGAAAAATGCAAATCCCTCCATACCGTTATCGAGCATCATACCATGTATCACCAAATTGGTGCTTGTGCCTATGAGTGTGCAAAGGCCGCCCAGAATTGCTGCATAGGAGAGCGGAATTAAGAATTTGGAGACAGGTAATCCATTCTTTTTTGCCCACGAGGAGACGATAGGAATCAGCGAGGCAACTACCGGTGTATTATTGATAAATGCCGATAACGTGGCCACCGGAAACATTAACCTGGTATATCTGAGTTTTACATCTTTTCGCTTACCGAGAAGCCAGGTGACGATATTTTCGAACCGCGATGAGCTCTGAATTGCTGCGGCAACTATAAATAGTAGGCCTACAGTAAGCATACCTTGATTTGAAAATCCGTGTAGCGCTTCTTCAACCGTTATTATTTTTCCTAAAATCAGCAGCAATAATGTGGAAAAAAGGATCATTGACGGGCGTGTGACTTCCTTGATTAGCAATGCAGTCATTAATACAATAACACTTCCGGTGTAGATCAAATCGAACATATATTTTATTTAGGGCGACTTCAAAACTATCTTTTTAAAAAAACTGGCTATACGATATTATACGTAAAGATTCGATACGTTTAAATACGTATTGTGAAATTTCATATTGAAAATCCAATTTGATCTATAAACTATACCTCTACAATCCCGTTCTTAACAGCATACATCACAATGCCTGCCGTGTTTTTCGAATGGGTTTTACTTAAAATATTTTCGCGGTGCTTATCAACTGTGCGTTTGCTGAGATAGAGTTTATCTGCAATTTCCTGGTTCGAGAGTCCTTTGCAGATTAGAAAGACAATTTCCTCTTCGCGTGGCGACAGTTCAAGGTTGGTACTTTTTTGCTGTTTTCTGCCCAGGCCGTGAATTAAACGTTGAAAAATTTCGTGCGAAAAATAGTTGTTGCCCGACATTACGTTTTGTATGGCATTTTCTACATCTTGAATACCTGAGTTTTTGAGTATAAAACCTTTCGCACCGGCATTAATCATTTGTGTATAATAATTCTCATTGCCGTACATCGACAAAGCAACCACGTTTAATTGGGTAAGTATCAATTGCTTTGCGCGTAGCCGTAATGCCGTCCATTTCCGGCATTTCAATATCCATAAAAACCACATCGGGCACGTTTTTTTCGAGCAATTGAAGAAATGCTTTCCCATTGGGGGCTTCTCTAACGTGTTCAACATACTCAAAACTTTCAAGCAGGCTTTTTAGTCCTTCGCGAAATAATTGGTGATCGTCTACCAAAAAAATTGATAACTTATCCATAACTACTTTGTGTTGATTACGATATTCAAATTAAAACCCTGGTCGGGAGCAGAATAGATTTGTACGCTTCCTTTGACCGATTTAACCCGGGATTGGATATTGGTCAGTCCCATTCCATAGGTCTCACGCGACTCTTCTGTAGGTTCAAACCCTTTTCCATCGTCCATATATTTAATGTTGAGCGTGGGTTCTTCATAAAAAATATCTAAATAAATATTTTGTGCTTCGGCATGCTTTAACGTGTTAAAGAAAAGCTCACAAACAACGCGGTAGGCCACAGTTTCAATGTTATACGGAAATCGTTGATCATGAATATTATGATTAAACGAAATTTTCGGATTATCTACATACTGTAGGTTGCCAATAAATGATTTTATGGCCTTTTGCAACCCAAAATTATTTAACACATGCGGGCTCAAGCTGTTCGAAATCTCTTTCACAGTACGAATCGATTCATCGATCTGATGTTCTGCATTTTTTAATATAGCCGGGTTAAGTGTTGCCAAATTTTTACGATTCAGGGCAGAAAGCGACATTTTCACAGATGCCAAAAGGGGGCCAAGTCCATCGTGCAGTTCTTTGGAAAATTGCTGTTTTTGCGACTCCTCGGTTCGAACGATAGCCGAAAAAACTCTGGCTTCATTGGCTTTTTTGAGTTCGTCGAACCGTTTCTGGATGTTGAAAATCCGACGTATAAAACTCAAACTTAACAGCATAAAAACAGAAATACCAACACCAATCCAGCTATTGGTAAGATCGTTAATAAAAAAGTTTTCCTTATCGTAAACCTGGTAAAGCTCAAAAAGACGGCGAAAAGCCATTAACAAAAACCCAAAAGAAATGAGCCACCAGGCAATATTGGCGCGGGTACGCTTAACCAATGTTAGAGCAAGGATTGCGGTGATAAATTGTAAAACAACCGAAAGTATAAGGGCCAGCTTAATAACCATAATTGGAAATTTTGTGTGGTAAAATTACACTATTTGTGTGCTCGTTATCCGGTTTTATTAAACTATTGCACACCAGTAACCTAAAAATACGCTTTTGAACGTAGCACTGAATGAATATTTATTTCCATCGGAATTTAAGAAAATAATCGTAAATTTGCGGCTTCAAAATCAGAGGATTAAGGCTATAAAAAAGAGCCTTAACCGGTGGTTTGCCGAATATTACGTGGTAACCATCCGGCACTCCGGAGCTGTTGCACGAAAGAATAGAAAGTAATTACGTTCGAAAAATAATTTTCCATGAATTTTAAAGAAGAAATAGACCGCCGAAGAACATTTGCAATTGTGAGCCACCCCGATGCCGGTAAAACAACCTTAACCGAAAAGTTACTGCTTTTTGGAGGCGCTATTCGGGTGGCCGGAGCCGTAAAATCGAACAAAATAAAGAAAGGTGCTACTTCTGACTTCATGGAAATTGAGCGGCAACGCGGAATTTCGGTGGCTACTTCGGTCATGGGATTTGAATACAACGGAGCCAAAATTAATATTCTCGATACTCCCGCCCACCAGGATTTTGCAGAAGATACGTACCGCACACTTACAGCTGTAGACTCGGTAATTGTAGTTATTGATGCCGCAAAAGGTGTAGAAGCACAAACCCGCAAGTTAATGCAGGTTTGCCGCATGCGTAAAACGCCGGTAATTGTGTTTATCAATAAACTCGACCGCGAAGGAAAAGACCCTTTTGAGTTGCTCGACGAAGTAGAAAACGAACTCGACATAAAAGTAAGACCACTAAGCTGGCCGGTTGGAATGGGCGCTCGCCTGAAAGGAATTTATAGCCTTTACAACCGCAAACTGAACATTTTTACCGGCGAAGATAAACAAGTAGCCGAAGAACCCCTTCAGGTGGACGCAGATGGTAAAGAAATAGACGAAATTGTTGGGCAGGACTATGCCGACCAACTACGTGAAGATATTGAACTAATTGACGGCGTTTATCCGCCGTTTGAAAACGAAACCTACCTCAACGCGGAGGTTTCTCCGGTGTTTTTCGGTAGTGCACTTTACAATTTTGGAGTAAAGGAATTACTTAGCAACTTTATAGAAATTGCACCCTCGCCCCGCACCATACAGGCCGAAGAACGTGCTGTGGATGCATACGAAGAAAAATTTTCGGGTTTTGTGTTTAAAATTCACGCCAACATGGATCCAAACCACCGAAATCGTTTGGCTTTTGTGAAAATATGCAGCGGTAAATTTGAGCGAAACACGAACTACCTGCATGTGCGACTGGGTAAAAAACTCAAATTTAGCAGCCCAACGGCTTTTATGGCCGAGAAAAAAGAAATTATAGACGAAGCGTTCCCCGGCGATATTGTAGGTTTACACGATAGTGGAAACTTCAAAATTGGTGACACGCTTACGGTGAATGAGAATCTACATTTCAAAGGTCTTCCTAACTTTTCGCCAGAAATGTTTAAGTACATTGAAAATAACGACCCCATGAAGTCGAAACAACTGGCCAAAGGCGTCGACCAGCTAATGGATGAAGGTGTTGCTCAGCTTTTTACCGTAAACATGAACGGGCGTAAAATTATTGGAACTGTAGGTGCGCTTCAGTTCGAGGTTATTGAATACCGCTTACTGCACGAGTACGGCGCTCAATGTAGATGGGAGCCCGTTAACTTTTACAAAGCGGCGTGGTTCAAAAGCGAAAATCGGGAGCAACTGGAAGATTTCAAAAAACGCAAGTACAAACAAGTGGCCACCGACAAACACGGAAACGATGTGTATTTGGCCGAATCTGCATTCGATCTTGATCGGGCTAAAGATAAGTTTCCCGATATTCGCTTTCATTTTACCAACGAATTTTAGCGCCTCATCAAGTTTTCAACGACGTATGACCAATTTTTTGGGTAAGTACGAAAAAACACCGTACTTTTTATAAATCTCTGCGAAGGAGTATAATAAGTCAGTAGCAGAAAATTCAGCGGTAATAAATTTTTTTACTCAAATATGCTATTCGCACTCAGAAGCAATGGGTATAAAATTTGTGATAAGCAGGCATACCCAATATATCGAAATGATTTTACGTTGTTCGTAAATGAAAGCACAAACCATGGTTGGAAACATAATGTACAGTATACGTGAAAAGCTGCAAGATCCGGCAAAAAGACTATCTGCCTCGGAAAGTGCTCGTATTGTACGCCAAGCAGCTGCATCCAATTACGAACGATTGCAATATTTACTCCTATTTACAACCATTTTCTCCACTATACTCCTCATTCACGACTTTTTTTTCAACGACTGGGCATCGCACCCTTTGCTGCGCTTTTTTATTTCCGTTGATATATTTCTGCTATTGGTTTCCCTGTTTGGGTTGGTCTATATTCATCGTAAAAAAAATGTTTCTGCAATAGGTCAAAAACGACTAATTCAGTTCTATTTGGCAATTGGTGCCATGTGGATAGGCATTGTTTCGGGTTACGATTACCCTCAAAATCACATCACATTCGTAATTGGAACCTTTGTATTAAGCGGTGGATTTATTCTCCAGCGACAATTACATACTACCATACTTGCACTCCAATACGGTGTTTATCTTGCCATGGAATATACATTGGGTACGATATCGGCTCATGACAGTTTCACGGAGTTTTTCATTTTACCCATCACATTGGCTATTGCCTGGCTTTTCAGCCAAAATTCATACAAAAACAAATTTAAAAGCCTTGAAAACGAACTCCGTTTTGAAATGTATGCCAGTAACCTGGAGGAAATTGTAAACCACCGCACCAATGCATTGAAAAATAAAAACCGCACGCTGGTTAAAGAAATAAAGGGGAAACAGTACCTGCACAACCAGTTAAAAGCTTCGGAAGAACTCTTTAAAAAACTGCTTCACCAATCGGCCGATGCCATTGCCATATTTGAAATGGGAGGCTATGTGGTGAAATGGAACCCTCAAATGGAAAAATACACCGGAGTTGAAGCTAAAAACGCATTGGGCAACAAAATTTGGCACCTACTTAATCCCTCCACAGAAAATAAGTCAAGTCAAGCCGATTTTTTTCGAAAAGTGGAAGAATACATCCAAAATGTAAATTCAAAGGGCATCAATACACCTCTAAAAGTCAGACACTGGATTAAGGCCCCAAAAGGAAAAGAACGCTACATTGAAACCAATGTGTTTCCCATTGTACTCGATCAAAAAATACTTTTCGGCAGTATCAGCCGTAATATCAGCCAACAAATTGCCTACGAAAAACACCTCAAGGATGCTCGTTCTAGAGCCGAAACAGCAAATAAAGACAAAACCGATTTTTTGGCCAATGTAAGTCACGACCTACGCTCGCCGCTCAACTCCATTAGCGGATTTAGTCAGTTGCTCGATATGAAACCCGATTTGAGCCGACAAAAACAAAAAAAATACCTGAGCATCATTTATGAAAATAGTCAGTACCTATTGCAGCTCATCAATTCACTTATCGATCTTTCGAAATTGCAAACCGGCGTAGTAGGGGTGGAAAAAGACCAATTTGCCATAAACGAATTTATGAATCAGGTTACCTCATTTGCCGTGAGCGAAAAAACATTGCATGCACCCCAAATACAACTGAACCAAACGTGCAAAGCAAGCCGGGAAATAATAGAAAGCGACCGCACCAAGCTGATGCAAATATTTACCAACCTTATTAGTAATGCCATTAAGTTTACCCCCGAAGGCGCAATCTCCTATGGTTGTAAAGTATCGGAAAACACCTTTTATGGGTATGTAGAAGACACTGGTGTGGGAATGACGTCGGAAGAAACAGAAAAGGCGTTCAATCGGTTTTTTACAAACCCTTCACAAAATAATAAACAAGGTAAAGGAATTGGGCTGGCTATTGTTAAAGGATATGTGGAACTTATTGGTGGCAACATAAAAATAGCAAGTACGTATGGAAAAGGCACGCGTTTTGACTTTCAAATACCGATTACGGTTGTAGAACGGCTCGCAGACCCGTCTTAGCCCGGTATAAACTAAATTTAACGCTATCGAACACAAAAGAATAGATATAAACGACGAGGTTATTAAAGATCGAGAAAAAAGACATGTGCGAAACAGCATGTATGTTGCGTCTATGTTTGCTGCTATAATTGGTGTTCTCTTTATTTTCCAACAATTCTTCAGCTCCGGATTTTGCCCGGGTATTCGCCCCGGTAGCATAAACGGGCTGTACGGACTTGTTACCTACCCGCTATTTCATGGAAGTGTATCGCACTTGCTGTCGAACCTACCGCCACTCTTCCTTCTGTTGGCCGGCTTGTTTTACTATTTCCCACGAAAGTTTTTCCCTGCTGTGCTGTCAATTTGGCTACTCAGCGCTGCGTTTATTTGGATGGTGGGCACCAAAGGCTGCCACCTTGGCGCCTCGGGAATTATTTACGGTGTAGCCTATTTTATGGCCGCCATGGGCATAATTAAAAAGCAACGGAACCTGGGAGCTTTTGCCCTCATAATTGTGTTTTTATATGGTGGAATGATCTGGGGCGTGCTCCCACAGGAAGGAAATATTTCATGGGAAGGCCATGCCGGAGGCGCACTTTCGGGTATTTTGCTGGCCATTTTATGGGCAAAAACACCGGTTTACACCGAACAATTCGAAAAAACCATCGATGGTGACGAGGACGAAAACGATGACGCTGACCATGGAGATGGAAACATGCATCTATCGCAAAAAGGAACAACTATACACTACCACCTTACCAAAAAAAACGACAAGTAATTTGTGCTTGTAAGCTTACAGAGTCCGGACTAAAAAGGATATTATATAATTTCCAGGTACTTTTTTGCCCCTGTCCGCCAGTCGACGGAAGTAAGTGGCTGAAAATCAGCCACCCTTTAGGATTCGGGGCAAAGCTGATTTTCAGCGTTTAGTAATTTGAAAGCCTTTTTAAGACCGAACCCATTACTACAATAGCGGCGCGTCAAAATTACTGCGAGCTCCAGCTTAACTGTTTGTCGATGGTGGTTGAAAGATCTTCGGGTTTGTAATATCCCGAATTTCTGAAAAACTCCTTCCCTTGCTCGTTAAGTAGCACTTGGCTGGGAATAGCGGCTATGCCAAACAATTTCATGAAATTCAAATCTTCGGGCTTTAGTATATCATAGAATACCACATTCACTTGTCCGGGATATTTATTGGGAATTTCATCCAAAACCTTTTTCATGCGTTTGCAATTAATGCAATTATTGGCCCCAAATTCAAGAATGGTCATTTTATAATCTTCTTGATTCTGAGTATAATTGTACAACGAATCCACAACCCGGTGCCCCGATCTTTTAATTTCTCCGGAAGTCTGATTCACAATCATCTTCGACATAAACCGGTTCATTTGATCCTTCATGGTAAAGATAAATACGAGCACTCCTATAAAAAAAATGAATATGACCCACGGTAGAATTTTCTTTATCATGGTTGAGATTCATAATTATTGATAAACTGCCTAGCGTTGCCTCCTCGTAAGTTATTGGCAAGGCCAAGCAACCCATCGGTTAGGTACTTTACTTTATAGCCACGGGTTTTTAGGTATGTCATGGCAATAATTGCACGATCTTTATGCGGGCAGGCGGTTACTATGATTTTGGTTTTATCGATTTTGTCAAGGTTATTAGGCAAATTGGGCAAAGGAATACTAATGGCAAAAGGCATATTCCAAGCCTGAAACTCTTCTTCGAATCGAATATCGATTAGTTGGGCTTCGCCGGATTTTAAAAGCTCAACCAATTGTTCGCTATTGATTTTCATTTCTTTACGCGCCTCATAATCATAGCTTAACAAGTAATCTTCCAAACTCAAGTTCTGACTTAGGGCATTAACTCCCATTAAAAAAAGAACAATGCTAAACAATACTGCTTTTAGCTTCATCTGTTTATCGCTTTAGGTATTTTTTAATTATTCCGATTTCCGGGATATAGCCTCTGGCAACAATTTGATCGTTAATAATCAGCGTGGGCAATAACCACGTCTTATAATTGACCATTTCGTCAATCGTATTAATGATATCGATTTGGATATCGTAACCGAATTCACTTGCTACATGCTCGACGCGCTCAATCATTTTGCGGCATTTGCCACATTTACGACCCGGACATAATATTTTTATATCGTTAATCACATTCATAGTTCTACATACCAGTCATTCTCAACCTCGTAAGCGGTTGCAACAAATGCCATAGCAATGAGCTTTCAAGCAGGTGTCATTCTTTATTTTTTCTAACTTTCATTTTCATCCCCAACACCTGTAATCACATCAAAACCATTGCTTTTCCAACCGTTAATACCGTCGGAAACAAAGATAATTTCCCCACAATACTCCAGCAGCTTCAATTTGTCAATAATCAATTCCGACCTTGTTCTATTGGTACAATAAACCACCATCCTTTTGAAGCCGAGGTATTTTGTCAACTCCTCCTCAGCTTCTTTGGAGAAGGCGTTGATATTGACCGCATTTTTCAGATGCCCCGATTCAAACATAGTTTGGGTGCGACCATCGATAATTACCTCTGATTTTGCATTATAATTATCAACGTAACTTTGTGCTTCTACCGAATTAACTTCAATAACGGACTGGGCAATAGCCGAGTTCACAAGTAAGATCCCAATTAAAAAAAACGGCAATCGCCTCATCTATAGTTTATTTACATCTGTTTCTCAATAAAAATAAAGATCACTAACATTAGCAGCAGCCATCAGAGCTTTCTCCGCAGGAAGAGCAATTGCAACCGCAGTCTCCATCTGTGGCAAAAATTGTTTCCCAAGGCAGTTTACGAGCTTTCCATACTTTGAAGCCTCCATCTAAATTGGCAATATTAGGATAACCAAGCCGATTGAGCAGATTGGCAACTTTTGAGCTACGCACGCCTTCGGGACAGCCAAGAATGATGTTTGCCTCTTTTGGAATGTTGGTCAACCTGTCCATAATTACCGACATGGGATGGTTGAGCACATTGGGTAGTGGCATGTGTTCGAGCATCACTTCGTTTTCTTCGCGCACATCGATTAAAATGGCTTTGTCGTTTTCAATAGCCTTTAGGGCGTGTTCCGGATTAATGTGCTTAACACCTGGCAAATGAAACTCTTGCAATCCGGGCTTGTCTGTTGTATTCAACATAATATTTTGCTTTTACATTATTTTGTTGCAGCTATCAACCAATTCTCAAGTGTGTTTTTTACAGGAATTTTCCCTTGGGACAAGACTTTTCCATTAACCACAAGCCCCGGTGTTAACATTACTCCATAATCACCAAACTTGTTCATATCGGTTATTTTTTCCACAGTGGCATCAAGGTTATGCTCTTTCACTACCTCTTTGCACATGTCCTCGAGTTTAATACAATTCGGACATCCTGTTCCCAGTACTTTTATGTCTAACATAGCTTTATAATTTAAAGGTTTGTAATGTGTTTTGTGATAATGGTTATCAGGTATCAGAAACGGAATGTTATATAAAATTCCGCGTCAAATACCTGGCACTATTTTTCTCATTTTGCATAACCCAATATCGCAAGCAGAAAGTTGACAGTATGCTTACGGAATTTAGGAATCACAAGGATTCAATTTGGCTTACAATTTTCTGCTCGGCTGCTTCCTTATCTTTGGCTCCCTGGTAAGACGCAATTAGGTCTGTAATATCCAATGATTTATCGTCTTTAACGATTACCACTGTTTGCGATTTTGCATTGAATTTTTCTACCAGTGATTTATTGTCTTCATTGGCAAGCTTAACTGTTCGAAAGGCTACTTCATTATTGGCAAAATGCTTCTCAACAATCGTTTTGATGTTGCCTTCAAGTTCATTGCAGGCTCTGGCCTGGCAGCACGATAAATTTGCTTTAAAGAAAAGCACTTCGGCAGTTTGTCCAAAACTTGTTCCTGCAATGGCCATAAAAGCGATAACGATAATTGCACTTAATTTTTTCATATTTCTCTGTTTTTTAGTTAAATAAAAGTAATTATTATAGTTTAAAAAAGTCCTCCATAAATCAGGCCTGATATA
The DNA here is from genome assembly GCA_046482785.1 of Salinivirgaceae bacterium. Classification (GTDB taxonomy): domain Bacteria; phylum Bacteroidota; class Bacteroidia; order Bacteroidales; family Salinivirgaceae; genus Salinivirga. The sequence goes on along the minus strand of JAWOEM010000214.1, from coordinate 1,663 downwards.
GTGGCCATAACTACTACCAATACGACATAGACTAATGTTTTTTGTGTGCCAATAACGCCTCTGATTACAAGGATATTGGGCAACGAAAGCGATGGGCCTGCCAGTAGAAGAGCCAATGCGGGCCCTTTACCCATACCTGCAGCAATGAGGCCTTGTAAAATGGGCACTTCTGTTAATGTTGCAAAGTACATAAATGCACCCACAATGGACGCAAAAAAGTTTGCAAATACAGAGTTTCCTCCCACTAAATTGGCAATCCATTCATTGGGTATTACACCGGCTATGGCGGTATCGCCGTGTGTAGAGCCTAATAAAAACCCGGCTGCCAATACACCAATAGCCAAAAGAGGCATAATTTGTTTGGTAAAATCCCAACTTGCAATGGTCCACTCTTTATTGTCGGCATCGCGTTTATCAATTAAGGTAATAATGCTTAGTCCGGCAATACCAACGACCATTGGAACCAATGGCGTGCTACTAACAAATGCAGAAACCGCAGTTGCAATTGCCGCAATAGCTACGTGCTGCCATTTTATTTTTAAAATAGCAATAAGTGAATAAATAAATACAAGTCCTAAAGCAGATGTAATGTACCATTTATTGCTCCAAATTAAATACCATCCGCCTTCTGTAACGCCTTCAGCCGGTGCGCCCCAGTTGGCAAAAACCAAAATAAGTACAAGTGTAAAGAAATGCAAAGCTGTTTGCCACATCGGGCGCTTTTCATCCACATCGGGGAAGTTCAGTTGTTCTTCCTTTTTTGCTTTTTCTTCTTTCCGGTAAATAAGCGACATGGCCGAACCAATAACTACCGCAAAAACTACAGCCCCAATAATTCGGGCTACACCCATTTCGAAGCCTAAAATACGTGCCGTGAGTATTATTGCCAAAATATTGATGGCCGGACCGGAATACAAAAACGCAATAGCAGGCCCTAACCCTGCTCCGCGTTTATGAATGCTTGAAAACAATGGCAAAATGGTGCAGCTGCATACAGCTAGTATGGTCCCTGAAACAGATGCAACCGTGTAAGCGACCCATTTTTTTGCTTTAGCACCAAAATACTTCAACACTGCTCCCTGGCTGACAAATACGGCTATCACCCCGGCAATAAAAAAGGCAGGTAAAAGACACAAAATTACATGTTCCTGCGCATACCACTTAGCCAAATCGAACATGGCCAAAATGGCTTCTTGAAAACGATCGCTTTCTACCGGCATGAAATAGGCAAACAAGAAAACAGCCGCTATCCAAGCCAATATTGTTAATTCTTTTTTCTTTTCCATTTTTTCATTTTTAGTGGATTGGTTGATTAGTTGATTGAGTTGACTAAGTTAATAAGGTGGGCTGAGTTGATTGAGTGGATTGGTTGATTGAGTTGACTAAGTAATTAGGTGGATTGAGTTAATTAGGTTGATTAGTTAATTAAGTTGACTGAGTTAATTAGGTGCGGGAGTGCTCAAAAAAATGTGTCAAAATTAACTCAATCACTCAATTAACTTAGTTCCTTAATTAAGTAGATTGTTTAACTGAATTCACTCAATTACTCATTTCATTTATTCCCTTAATTACTCAGTTTACTTATTGCTGAGTTTTTACGTGTATATTTAGGTGTATTTCATTACCACAATCCACTCATTTAACTTGAATCTCCCAATCCACT
>JAWOEM010000021.1:0-16443 GCA_046482785.1 Salinivirgaceae bacterium | reverse complement strand
AAACGAACCATTTCCGAGGTATCCTCAAACAGATCGAGCTGGTGCGCTCCATGTACCAAATGACTAAATTTTACGCCGACCAATCGCACACGCATACGACGATCGTACACTTTGCGAAACAATTCGCGCCCTACCTTTATCAGTTGATGATCCATTGCCGAATATGGTATACGCTGCTGTTTTGTGTGCGTATCGAAATTAGCGTATCGTATTTTTATGGTAACACACGAAGTTACTTTCTCTTTACGTCGCAACTCAAAAGCCAGTTTTTCGGTCATGGCGGCAATAATCTCCTCTAATCTGCCCGTATCAGCTCGGTCGTTATTGAATGTGCGCTCCGTTCCAATCGACTTTCGTTCCCGGTAGGGTTTTACTGGCGACAAATCGATACCATTGGCTTTTTTCCATACATCCTCACCATTTTTCCCCAGCACCCGCGTTACCATATCGGGAGGCACATTTCGAAGTGTTGCAATGGTATCAACTCCCATGGTACGTAAGGTTTGAAAAGCCTTATTACCAACACCGGGGATTTTACGGATAGAAAGCGGTGCTAAAAATGGCAAAACCTCTTGCGATGCTATCTGCAATTCGCCATTTGGTTTAGCTTCTCCCGTAGCAATTTTTGCCACACACTTATTTTTCGATAAACCAAACGAAATGGGCAATCCGCTCTCGTTTATAATCCGCTGCCGTAATTCTTTAGACCACTTAAGTGTACCAAAAAAGCGATCCATTCCGGTTAAGTCGAGATAATGCTCGTCGATTGACATTTTCTCATAAACAGGAGCTTCATCGGCAATAATATCGGTAACCATATGCGAATATTTAGAATACTGATCCATATCGCCGCGTATAAGCCGGGCTTCGGGGCAAAGCCGCCGTGCCATTTTCATGGGCATACCCGAGTATACCCCAAACGCACGTGTTTCGTAGCTACACGCCGATACCACACCTCGGTCAGATGTTCCTCCCACAATAATCGGTTTATTATTCAACTGACTATTACGCAGGCGCTCAACCGACACAAAAAAGGTGTCGAGATCGAGGTGCAAAATATTGCGTTTGTCTTGTTCCATAATTTTTTATTGTTGATATATTGATATATGGTTTGCGGAAATGGATGGGTTTAGATGTTTGATATTGGATGTTGGATGTTGGTTATTAGATATTAGATCTTCCCTGATTGGAGTTAACCATTATACTCCTAAATTCTGCAAGTATTTATTTTTTGCTTACAGGTTCCAGATATCTTACCATCAGCCGCAATGCATTGCGGCTCTACTTGCAAACGCAATTCCTTAATCACCCTAATACCTAATGAACCTAAAAACCACGCCCCGTGGCCTTTCGCCGATAACTTTTGCGGTGCAAGAAACAGACGTTGCAGCGCGGCGATATTTCTAACATTTGCTTTTTTTCTTAATTTACACAATTGACTTAATTAACTTAAATCTCTTTTAATTCTAAACTAATTCACCTGCCAGCAGCCACAATGCTTTACATCTCTAATTCAAGCGGCCCATTCCCTCAATTACTTAATCTACTCAATCAACTTAATTGCTTAATACCGAAATAACTTTTTTTGTTTTTTATCATAATTAATGTATTTTTGATTAGTTTTTAATCAATTATTCGACTATAAATTAATCAAACACTTTTAATACACCAAAAATGGCAACCACTTTTTTTGCACAAAATATCAAGTTACTACGTAAACGCCTGAAACGCACACAGGACGAAGTTGCTTCGGCGCTAAACATGAAACGCTCCACACTGAGCGGGTATGAAAATGGTATTGCATCGCCCGGATTGTCGGCACTACTAAATATTGCCGATTATTTTGGTATTGCCGTCGATACGCTGATACGTGTTAATATGTCTGAACTCTCGGAAAGTCAACTTTCAGAACTGGAGCGAGGGTTCGATACGTTTGTAAAGGGGAGTCGGCTGCGCGTACTTACCACCACTGTCGACTCAAACAACGATGAGAACATAGAGCTTGTGCCAGAAAAAGCTAAGGCTGGATACACTACAGGCTACGCCGATCCGGAGTACATCAGGGAGCTGCCGGTATTCAAATTACCTTTTTTAGATCGACAAAAGAAATACCGCACATTTCAGGTAAGTGGCGACTCAATGCTCCCCATTCCTGATGGAGCATGGGTTACAGGAGAATACATCCAAAATTGGAGCACCATTAGCACAAATACCCCTTGTATATTTGTAACACGCGACGAAGGTATTGTTTTTAAAATTGTAGAGAACAAGTTACAATCGAATGAAAAGTTCCGGCTCTATTCGCTCAATACGTTTTATGATCCGTTTGACATGCATGCAAATGACATTATCGAAATCTGGCGTTTCACGCATTTTATCAGTAAACAAATGCCCTCTCCCGGTCATCCGCAAGCAGAGCTTGTTTCGACTATAACGCAATTAAAAACAGATATCGACAGTATTAAACAACAGTTGAAAAACAAATAAACTCGAAAATTGGATTCACACAGCTCTGCCTATGGATATCGTAATTCCTGATTTTTAAAGCTTTTAGATTTTTTTGGAACTTGCAAGCACTACAGAAATAAAAATTTACAACATACAAAAACGGCCACTGCCTGCTGACAGTGACCGAATATATTTTTCTAAAATTGATATTTCCTCATATACACTACAAGTAGTGTTTACAATTGCTTTCGCTACAACGATGGTCGCTTGCAAGCACTATTTGCGCATAACCCAAGCTTCGCCTGCAATTTCTTTTCCTTTGGGCAAATCACGGTACGCATCGCTTAACGTTTTATACGACTTGTAAGTTATGGCGTCCATACGACCTCCTAAGATAGGAATACTACGAGCGTCGCTGCTATGATTACGAATTTTTTCAAGGTAACGCTCTGCATTCTTATCTACCTCAAAACATCCTACCACAATATGATACGGATAATTTTTCATGGCTTCCTGCTCAGCAATAATTTTATTAATTTTTGCGATCTGCGTTTTCGGATAAGCTTCATTTGGCTTAACCTCAGACGCATTCACGTAAACATCTTTAGCCACCTTATAATCTTTTTCGTTATAAAACTTATCGGCCTTTTCGATTAAAGCCTTATAAATCTTCTGATCTTCAATGGCCTTTTGTTTTGCAATTTCTTTCAGAAAACCGTCTACTTTGTCGAGCTGCTGCTTTGGATACTCCTCATCGGGCTTTATTTTCAACGCCTTTTCGTAAAGGGCTTTAGCTCCTTGATAATCGCTTTCGGTATAAAGCGCATCTGCTTCTTCAATAGCCTTGTCATACTCAGGATTTCCACAAGAAAAAAGGGCAAATACAGAAGCCAACATCAGGGCTGTAATAATTTGTAACTTCATATGTCTATAATTTTAGTTTTATATTTATCGTCAAGTTAAACCGTTTTTTTTGAATTTCAACTATTTCATTATGCACTATTAACCAACTCAATTAAAGAATATCGATTTTTACGCTGTGCCTATGCGAAATTAACACTTATATGAACATAAAACAACAATCGCTTCCGGAAATAACACTTTCCAAGCAAAAAAGTTTTGTTACATCACTTAGATGGAAAAAACAAACACTTTTTCCCGATACAATCTTTATTACTCCCAAAGAAGTCGCACTGAATGCTTTCCGATTTTTCAAGCACTACTCCCATATTTTCATTCAGCCAATGCTGACCAGCTAAAAGAGCAATAAACGTGTTTCTTTTACAACATCGCGGGCCACCATAGTAGGCAACTTGAAAAAATGCCGATGCCGTTAACCGATGAATATCACCCCATGTTTTTTCCGACAACGCAGTATTCTTAGTTACGTATGCAGCAAAAGCTCCGGCACCCAACACAGCGCCACATCCACCATGAGTTGTACAAACCTCTCCGGGGATTTTCACCATACGTTGCCGTACAACCTGAAGCACTTTTTTCAGGTCGGCATATTTATGTGTTACATTATTGTATGTCGTTAATAATACGGCAGCCACTAAAAAATGGTGCTCCGGGCCGTGCATACTAAAAGTTTCATTATGCATGAGTTCTATAGCAAAATGAACAGGATTGGTTTGTTTACTGCTTAAGCACTCCTTTTGGATATAATCGTTTGCATCTACTCGATGACAGGCATCACAAATAAAATGCTCATTAGGGCAAAACACATCGGCTTGTTTTTCTTCTTCGCAATAAAAACAAGCCATTTTTTTTGGACTACCGTTATAGATAAGTGGTTCGCCACATATTCCACAACCACTTTTATGAACAAGGAATCGTTTTCTTATCATTATTCGTCTACTTCTACAAGTTCAAAGGGTAAGCTTACCAATGTAGAATACATTTGACCATCTCCAAGAACCTCCTCATCGTCGTAAAGCCACTTAATCAGCACCTCTTTCCCATTGTTAGTATGCTCCTCCAGGCGTTTTAACACCAGTAAAATCATTCGGTTCGAAGATGAATTAAAATATTCCAGATACATCAGAAGCTCTATTTTATGCTGAATAAAAGGAATATTATTATCTATCCAATCAAATATAGGCTGAAAGTACTCCCCAGAATCTTCAGGAAACGACCGACCGGTAATTTCATATTTCTCATTTTCAGGATCAAAAATCACATGGGGTGTGGTTTCTGTTCCTTCTAAAAAGAGCTTTTCCATGGTGAATTTTTTTGTAAATATAAGAAACATTTATCAATCAACTAATGTGTTACACTAATTACTTAGTCAGATTTCCATAAAATCATAAATACAGATCATATGTATTACTTTTTTTTTGCCTATAAATCAGAATGGTAGAGGATCCATAATAAACAAATTGAACTGTTTTTTGTATAGTATACCAGTAGATTATGTACAAATCAAATTTTAACATATGTCAACATTTGAAATAAAAATGCCCAAAATGGGCGAAAGCGTTCAAGAAGCAACCATTACAAAATGGTTTATAGAAAAAGGACAAACGGTAGAAGAAGATGACACCTTACTGGAAATTGCCACAGACAAGGTAGACTCGGAAGTGCCCAGCCCGGTAGATGGAAAAGTGGTCGACATAAAATACAAAGTTGGCGACGTGGTTCCTGTAAACGAGGTTATTGCCATTATCGACCTAACCGGAGAAGCTGAAGTGGCCGCCGATGAAGCTCAAGACGAGACGCCAAAAGAAAAGGAAGAAACACCGGAACAGCAAGATAAGCAGGAAAAAGGGGATCGAACCGAAAAAGAATCGGAAAAAGAAACTACAAATACGAAAGATAACGACGAGTTAGAAGGAGATACAGATCGCTTTTACTCGCCATTGGTTAAAAACATTGCCCGAAAAGAGAATATAGCACTATCGGAACTCGAAAAAATCGAAGGCACTGGAACTGATGGGCGCGTAAGAAAGCAAGATGTACTGAAATATCTGGAAAACAGAGGAAGTTCTTCGAAAAAAGAGCAGCAGCCTGCCAAGGACGAAAGTCGGAAAGAACCAAGCGAAAATGTTCAGGCATCGGTTGGAGCACAAGATGAGATTATTCAAATGGATCGGATGCGAAAAGTTATTGCTGAACGCATGGTAAGCTCCAAGCGCACAGCAGCACACGTTACAAGCATGGTAGAAGCCGATGTGGAAAACCTCGTTCGATGGAGAAATAAGCAAAAAAGCAGTTTTGCTGATCGCGAAGGAATAAAATTAACATTTATGCCCATGTTTATAGAAGCTGTAAGCAAGGCACTTAAAGACTTCCCACTGGTAAATGTTTCGGTAAAAGACGATACAATTATTAAGAAAAAAGACCACAACATAGGTATTGCCGTAGCACTGCCAAATAACAACTTGATAGTTCCGGTAATAAAACAGGCCGATCGGAAAAACTTAACCGGACTTGCCCACGATCTTAACGATTTGGCTACCAGAGCAAGAAGCAGCAAACTTTCGATGGACGACATTGAAGGCGGAACATTTTCAATTACAAACTTTGGCAGTTTTGGCAATACAATGGGCACACCCATTATTAACCTCCCCGAATCGGCCATACTTGCAGTAGGCACCATCGAAAAAAAACCTGCTGTTTTAGAAACCGAACATGGGGATATTATTGTAGCACGACACAAAATGTTCTTGTCGCTCACATACGACCATCGGGTAATTGATGGGGCATTGGGCGGAGCATTTGTAAAACGAGTGGCCGATTACCTTTCTCAATTCGATTTAGAACAAACCATTTAAACCTGAATAAAATGACAAAAAGAAAACAATATAGCATAAAGACAACCGACAAAAAAACGCTTGCACACTGGTACAAGCTTCTAACGGTAGGCAGAGCCATTGACGAAAAAGCGCCCAACTACCTCAAGCAAGCCATTGGTTGGTCGTATCACGCGCCTTACGCAGGGCACGACGGCATACAATTAGCTATTGGTCAAACATTTGAGAAAGGCAAGGATCATCTTTTCCCATACTACCGAGACATGCTTACGGCTCACTCGGCAGGTATGACAGCTGAGGAGCTGATACTCAACGGAATATCGAAAGACACAGACCCGTCATCGGGTGGCCGACACATGTCGAACCACTTTGCCAAGCCGGAATGGAACATCCACAACGTTTCGTCGTGTACCGGAAATCACACTCAGCAAGCATCGGGCGTAGGCCGAGCCATGAAGTATTACGATGGCGAAGGCGTAATTATAAGCTCCCAGGGCGAATCGTCTGTATCTGAAGGATACGTTTATGAGGCCATCAACGGAGCATCCAACGAACAACTTCCGGTAATTTTTGTATTCCAAGATAACGGATATGGTATTTCCGTTCCCAAAGAAGACCAAACCGCAAACCGGAAAGTGGCTGATAATTTCAGTGGATTTAAAAACCTAAAAATTATTCACTGTAACGGAAAAGATATTTTCGACTCAATGAATGCCATGGCAGAAGCAAAAGACTGGGCTATTGAAAACCAGAAGCCTGTTATTGTACATGCAAACTGCGTGCGCATACACTCCCACTCGAACTCCGACAAGCATGAGCTTTACAGAGATGAAAACGAACGTAATTACGTAAAAGAATACGACCCCATTGCAAAATACCGTCGCATGCTTTTGCGGTACGAGCGATTCACCGAAAAGGAACTGGAAAAAATAGAGGCTGAAGCAAAAGCTACAGTGAAAGATGCCCACAAAAAAGCTCTGACTGCACCCGACCCCAAGCCCGAATCAATATTCGATTATGTAACACCGAAACCCTATAAAGCATCGAAATATCCGGATGGAACACATAATACCGATGGCGAAAAAAAGAAAATGATTGAAGCCCTGAACGAAACGCTTAAAGCCGAGTTCCGCGCCAATCCCGATACATTTATGTACGGACAAGATATGGCCAATAAAGACAAAGGTGGAATTTTCAATGTTTCGAAGGGCATGCAGCAAGAATTTGGAAAAGAACGCGTGTTTAACGGGCCCATAGCTGAAGACTATATCACGGGTACAGCAAATGGAATGAGTCGCTACAGCGATAAAATTAGGGTTGTGGTAGAAGGCGCCGAATTTGCCGACTATTTTTGGCCTGCCATGGAACAGTTGGTCGATTCATCGCATGATTATTGGCGATCGAACGGTAAGTTTGTTCCCAACATGACCATTCGCTTAGCATCGGGAGGATACATTGGTGGCGGACTATACCATAGTCAAAACATAGAGGGTGCGCTCGCTACACTTCCGGGCATTCGCATAGTATATCCTTCGTTTGCCGATGATGCAGCCGGATTATTACGCACATCGATGCGTAGCCGGGGCATTACTGTTTTTATGGAGCCCAAAGCTCTATACAACGACCCCAAAGGCGCAACGCCAATTCCCGACGATTTTGAAGTTCCATTTGGGAAAGGCCGCATTCGCCGAAAGGGAGAAGATTTAACCATTGTAACATACGGAAATACCGTTCATATGTCGTTGGAAGCGGCCGAAAAGCTTCAGGAAGAGGAAGGAATATCTGCCGAAGTAATTGACATACGTTCCATACTGCCGTTAGATTCCGAAATGATTATAGAATCGGTAAAAAAGACGAATAAAGTAATTGTGGTGCACGAAGACAAGGTTTTTAACGGCTTTGGAGCCGAAATAGCCGCGCAAATTTCCGATCAGGCATTCGAATTTCTCGACGGCCCGGTAATGCGTGTCGGATCTACATTTACACCGGTAGGGTTCAATCGGATCTTAGAAGAAGCGATTCTGCCCAATACCGATAAAATTTATGAAGCCGTTAAAAAATTGGCAAACTATTAACATTCACAAACCAAAATAGACGAAAATGAGTAAAACAGGAATTTTTTACAGTTTCAATACACATAAAACAGCGCAAGTTGCAAAAAAGATTAAAGAACTTTGGAAGGGCGATTTAGATGAAGTAAACGTTGAAAAAGCTTCCGATGAGCAACTTATGGCGTACGACAACTACCTGCTCGGCGTTCCCACGTGGTGGGACGGCGAGTTGCCCAACTATTGGGACGAGCTGGTTCCGGCCATGGAAGACATGGACTTTAAAGGGAAAACGTTTGCTATTTTTGGCAACGGCGATCAGAAAAAATACGGCGATAACTTTGGCGATGCTGTAGGTATAATGGCCGAACTTATTTCCCAACAGGGAGGAAAAGTAATTGGGGCAACCGATGCCGACGATTATGAATTTGAAAAATCGCGCGCTTACGCTGATGGTAAATTTAAAGGTTTAATCCTCGATTTTGAAAATCAGGCAAGTAAAAACAACACGCGAATAAAAAACTGGGTTAAACAAATAGCCGAAAAAATGGTTTGATAAATATAACTAAATCACTAAGCTATGGCAAAATTGACAACTAATTACATGGGACTGGAACTAAAAAACCCAATAATAATTGGAGCCAGCAACCTGACTACAAAAGCTGAGAATGCAAAAAAACTGGAAGAGGCCGGAGCCGGAGCACTCGTTTACAAGTCGCTTTTCGAAGAAGAGCTAGAGCTCGATGCGCTCAAATTATCGCAAGAGTTGGACGAGTACAATGAGCGACATGCAGAAATGATTAACCTGTTTCCGTCTGTTGAGCATGCAGGTCCCGACGAATATATTAACGATTTAGAGGAGGTGGTAAAAGCGGTAAACATACCGGTTTTTGCCAGTGTAAACGCAATAAAGAAAACCATGTGGGTAGAATATGGTAAAAAAATCGCGGAAACGGGCGCTGCCGGCATCGAACTTAACCTTTACCACGTTCCGTCCGATATGGAATCGACAGCAACAGAAGTAGAAGACCGACAAATTGAAATTGTAAAGGCACTGAAAAAAAACGTTAAAATTCCGATAGCGGTAAAAATCAGTCCTTATTACACCAACGTATTAAACTTCATTCAAAAATTAGACGAGGCTGGAGCCGATGCAATTGTAATGTTCAACAGACTATTTCAGCCTGAAATTAACATCGAGACAGAGGCAAATGAATATCCCGATAACCTAAGTAACAGCGACGACAAGAAATTGGCCATTCGATTTGCAGCACTGACACACGGCAACATAAAAGCTCAAATAGTAGCAACCAATGGCATACACTACGGAACCGATGCAGTAAAGGTAATGCTTGCCGGAGCCGATGCTGTTCAGGTTGTTTCTACGGTATACAAAAACGGTTTTGCAGCCATTAAAAATATGGTAAAAGATATGGAAAGCTGGATGAAACGCAAGGAGTACAACACCATTGAAGACTTTAAAGGCAAGCTTTCGCGTAAAAACGCAAAAGACCCGTACGCCTACCGGAGAGCACAGTATATTGATATTTTACTTAACTCTGAAGAAATATTCAAGTTCAATCCACAACGCTAAAAATGTTAGCATTTTTGAAAAAAAATAACGGCAACCTTGCAAAGGTTGCCGTTATTTTTTTGGTATAACGTAAAAGAGGCCGTCTAAAAAGACAGCCTCTCTACATAAACCAGCAAGATTGCCAATTATTTTTTCACCGTTTTCACAATTGCTTCAAAAGCCTGAGGGTGGTTCATGGCTAAATCGGCCAATGTTTTACGGTTGATTTCGATCTGATTTTTATGTATTAGTCCCATAAATTCTGAATAGGACAACCCGTAGTTTCTAACAGCTGCATTAATACGCTGAATCCACAATGCGCGGAAATTGCGTTTCTTCGTTCTACGGTCGCGGTACTGGTAACTTAGCGCTTTTTCTTGCGCATTTTTGGCTACGGTCCACACATTTTTTCTTGCACCAAAGTAACCTTTGGTTTGGCTCAATACTTTTTTTCTACGAGCTCTTGATGCAACAGCATTTACTGATCTTGGCATAACATCATTTGTTTTGCGAACAGGCAGCGTTCCTTCACAGGGAAACTTTTAGGCTGGGCTGTTCAAAATTAATTAATCGATTACTTAAGGGCTAAACACGCTTTTACGTTTTTCAAATCTGCCTTGTCTACGATTGTATCGTAACCAAGGTTGCGCTTACGTTTCTTACTTTTTTTAGTAAGAATGTGACTTTTGTAAGCATGCTTCCGCTTAATTTTTCCGCTGGCTGTAATTCTAAAGCGTTTTTTAGCACCAGCTTTCGTCTTCATCTTCGGCATCCTGCTACATTTTAAGTTTTACAAAAAATTACTTCTTTGGGGCGATAAACATGGTCATTCGCTTGCCCTCGAGCACCGGAAGTTTTTCAACTTTTCCGTACTCTTCTAAATCCTGAGCAAGCCGAAGCAACAATATTTCGCCTTTATCTTTGAACAAAATACTTCGACCTTTGAAAAACACAAAGGCTTTCAGTTTTGCACCCTGTTTTAAAAACTCTATAGCATGATTGCGTTTAAAGTCATAATCATGCTCATCGGTGTTGGGACCAAATCGTATTTCTTTCACAACTACCTTAGTTGCTTTGGCCTTCATTTCCTTTTGCTTCTTCTTCTGTTCGTAAAGAAATTTGTTGTAATCTACAACTTTACATACAGGGGGGTCGGCTTTTGGAGAAATTTCTACCAAATCCAATGCAAGTGAATCGGCCACTTTCAAGGCCTCACTTAACGGGTAAATACCGGGGTTATCAACATTCTCGCCTACTACGCGAACTTGCTGAGCTCTAATCCCTTCATTAATCCTGAATCTAGGCTCGTCCCTTCTGGGAGAAGGCCTTTTTTTTCTTCTTTTTTGCGCGATTGTTAAATCCTCCTTTCGTTAGTTCAACATAAATTCTTCTGAACCGCCATTTTCGGGTTCATTTTTTAGTAGCGCAAATATCTTAATAAATTTTAACTAATAAAAAATATTTTACCTGAAAATGGTTAATTAAACAAAAAATTCACTCTTTCTCCTGATTTTACAGCTTTTACACCCTTTTGGGGAGGTGAAAAATAACCATTTCTGTTACTTTTGCAGCACAATAATCATTTTATCATATTTATGCAAATAGGAATTATCTCAGATACGCACGGATATTTGCATCCCAGCGTGATGAAGCACTTTAGTAATGTGGATGAAATTTGGCACGCCGGTGATGTAGGCCCGGGAAACATTCTTAAAAAACTGGAAGAATTGGCTCCCGTACGAGCGGTGTATGGTAATATTGATGATGATATGCTCAGAAGAGAAGTGCCGAAAACACTAAACTTTTATACAAACACGACCAATGTGCTTCTCACCCATATTGGAGGATACCCGGGAAAATATGCGCCCGGCATTCGGCAATCGATATACGATATTCGCCCAAATCTTTTTGTGTGTGGCCACTCACACATACTCAAGGTTCAATACGATAAAACACTACAATGCCTGCACATCAACCCCGGGAGCGCAGGTCTTCAGGGGTTTCATCAGGTTTGTACCATTATTAAGCTCGTTATCGACGATAAAATTAGAGATCTGGAAGTAATTGAGTTTCCCAGACGAGGGGGGACAATAAGAGCTATTTATTAAACCAATTATTCGTTACACATCATTTTACAAAAATCTGGAAATTAGTCAAACAAAATGATTGCTATCATAGCAAAACGATTAATTAAAACCATTTTGAAATCGCGATGCAAAACAAGAACTACTATATACACGGCTTCCGCATTTAAAAACCTTAACCACGAAAGACACCAAAAACACGAAAGAAAAATTGCATAGTAATTTTTAATACTTTAAAAAGTGTCGGTTTTCGAGTCTTTTGTGCTTTTCGTAGTTGAATTATGTTTCTGTGGCAAAGCCAAAGAAACCAAAAAATGTTAAATGCGGTTGCCCTACTACTATATATGTGTACCCCTGTTCTTTTCCGAACATTTTTTAAAATCCAATGTCATAATATGCCTTAATTGCTTTTATTTGCATTCGAAATAACAATAAACATGAACAAAAAACCATATTTCAAAGCACAAGTAGCTGCATTTCTTACGGCCGTTTTCTGGGGGTATTCATTTACATGGACACATGAAGTACTGAATTACTTCAACCCCATGTCGATTATTTTTATGCGGTTAGTGATTGCACTCTGCATTTTAGTACCGCTTATGTTTACGTTCAAAATGCAAGAGAAACTGCGCCCGAAACAATTGCTACAATTGGCTATTTTAGGACTATTCCAGCCTTTTTTGTATTTCATTTTCGAAACATACGGCGTAAAGCTAACCACATCGACAGTTTCGAGTGTGGTTATTTCAATGATTCCACTTTTTGTTCCCATTGGAGCCTATTGGTTTTTTAAGGAACATCTTACGGTTACGAACATTGGAGGCATAATCCTATCTTTTATAGGCGTTGCCATTATAATTTTCGACAATCAGGTAAAACTGTCCGGCGGCTGGCTCGGGTTAGCGGTACTTTTTATGGCGGTTATTACTGCAGTAGTATACATGGTTTTACTCAGAAAGTTATCGGCGTCGTATAATGTTTTCACCATAAATGTTTACCAAAATATTTTTGGATTGCTCTATTTTCTTCCCTTTTTCCTTTTTGATGGAGTTCCCACGCTTATGCAAATAGAATTTAAGTCGGACTGGATATTTCCGCTCGTATCGCTGGCAATATTTGGAAGCGCGGCAGCATTCATGCTTTTTACGTACGCCATAGGCAAAATAGGTGCTTCAAAAGCGGCCGCATACAACAATTTAGTGCCGGTTATTACTGCCATAGCTGCCTACTGGAAGTTTTCTGAAGCTATTTCGATGCAGAAAATCACCGGAATAGCCATTGTAATTACCGGTTTATTTTTGGCACAAAAGAAGGCTGCCGCCATAGCCAAAAAATAGCGATGCAAAAAAGGATAACAAAAAAATCGCTGACCCGAACATTTCTATTCGGGTCAACGACAAAAATCTAATACAATTAAGAAACAAATATTCTACGCCGATACAGGATTATAACCGAGCGGTTTTATATTTGCCCAGTTTTCGCCTCTCTTAATACGCGAAACCTGCATCTCGCTAATGCAAAATAGCCTAGCAATAACTTTTTGTTTCACGCCACGTTCGAGCATGCCTTTAAGCACCTGAATATCCTGCTTTTCGAGTTTAGAATTGGTTACTTTTCGCTTTCGCGGATTATCGCGATTGCCCTGGTGTAATCGTTCCAGTAATCGTTTGTAACCTTCATCGCGGCTCATCCATTTAAGGTTTTGATGATGGTTATTGCCCTTGTTCCAATCGAGATGTACAACCATGTCTTCATTTGGATTTCGATTTACAAAGGCCTCAGCTGTAAGCTTGTGTACCAAAACGGTTTTTCGTTTGCCATCGATGCGGATGCAAACAGTTTTAAAACCACCGGTAACACTTGGTTTTAGGATTTTTCCTGAGGAGTTGCTGCAGTAGCTTTTAACACGACCATAATTGCTTACTTCGTATTTTTTGTCGGTACCGGGTATGTACCGCCACTCCTCATCCTGGATTTGGCGTAATTTACGCCCTCCAGCACTGTGGATCGCAATGTTTCTCATAGTCAACTTTTTTCTATCGGGTACTGCAAATATAACAAAAAATTAACATAAACAACTAACAGTAATAGTTTAAAAAACAAATAACATGGTCATTTAAAACATCATTTAATATTATCGGTAAGGGTATTTACGTATTTATAAAACACATAAATTCCTACATCATAGCGCATTTCACTACATTAGCAAACTCCTCAATAATACTACAAGCATTGAAAAAATGAGGATTTAAAGAGCACACCTGTGTAATTTCAAAAAAAATAAAACTGAACAAAAAATTGTTTTTTTAGGTAAAAATCCCTAGGCGTGACGGTACTTTCATCCGTCCATAATAAAAAACATGTTTTTCAACATATTGTATAAAATCACATAAAATTACTTGCAAATAATTCGCAAAAAATTTACACAAAAAAAGGCCGATACATTCTGTACCGACCTTAAAATAATACAAATTCAAATTTACTATTGATTTTTTTGTAATGAAAATCATAGTGTAAAATTAAATTGCGCCATACCAAACGCGAAAATCAAACCATTAAACTTTAACAGAAAAACAAATGTGGTTTATGTAGTGCTATCGCATAAGAAAAAACAGCCACCTATTTTGCCACCTCTGAGCAATCTATTTTGCAAAAAACACTCAAAACCGTACCCTATTGTGCACCCCAAAACGAACAGATGAGCGATTTCCAAATGGTGCCAAATACCTTAACCAATGCTTCTTCTCATATTTAGCCATAAAAAAAAAGAGCTCCCGATAAAATCAGAAGCTCTTTTTGTGTCTATTTGGCGGTCTGGAGAGACTCGAATCCCGATTCACTAAAATCTTCGATTTTATTCGTGAATCGTGGACTCTCGAAGAATTAAAAAAATCATAGATTTTTTATTCTTCGGAGCTCGCAACCCTCCGGGGGTTGCTTTAAAATAAAAAAAGCCACTGATTTCTCAGCGGCTTTAGTGTCTTTTTGGCGGTCTGGACGAGACTCGAACTCGCAACCCCCGGCGTGACAGGCCGGTATTCTAACCAATTGAACTACCAGACCATTTTCTCAATTGCGTGTGCAAAGAAAAAGCATTTTACCGATATACACAAGGGTTTCGAATATTTTTTTGCCATTTTCTTAAAAAAAAATGAAGCAATAATGCTATTATTTTGATTATCAGTAAACATACCGAAATCTCTATTCTTTGCGGATTTTGGGTAATATTAAAAAAGCAGCGATAAAAACAATTATCGCTGCTTTTTAATTATTTCGTCACTGTCTGGTTTAGTTTTCAATATTGGGCTGCTCCAGTCCGTATCCGGAAACTTTGTCGTCGCGCTTCAGTAAGAAGGAGAAGACAAGTCCCAACACACCGGTGCTGGCAAAAAGCAACATGGCATTTGTATAATCGTACACCGCATTTTCGCTTGCAATTTTTGCAGCGGCTACTCCAGGGTTCGAAGCTTCTAAAATGTAACCAATGAGCATCGGAAATGCCCATAAGCCAATGTTCTGGACCGAGAACATAAATCCATAGGCTGTTCCCAACTTGTTATCGCCAACAATTTTTGTAACTGCCGGCCACATAGCCGCAGGAACAAGCGAAAAGGCAACGCCTAATAGGAATATGGGAATAAATGGAGTGATATTGGTCAGTGCAAACATTAAATGTGAAATTATAAGCAATGCCGAACCTAAATACATTAAGGTTGCGCTCTTGCCTTTTTTATCGGCAATCCATCCAAATAAGGGCGTTAGCAAAATGGTTCCAAACATCAGTATGGAGCTTATTTGTCCGGCAATATCGCGCGACATTGCAAATTTATTCATCAATAAATCGGGGGCATATTTAATAAATGGAAATACGGCCGAATAAAATGTTACACAAAGTAGTGTAATGTAAATAAATGTGCGATTTGTGAGTAAGTCCCACAGATCTGACCATTTAAACTCCTCTTCTTCAATTACAATATCGAGTTTCTCCTGTTTGTCGAGTTTTAAATCCAATAATATATAAACTATATAAAACAGCAACCCTAACCATAACAGGAACACGCCAAACCAAATAGCATTTGTCCATTCGGGAGTGGCCAGATATGGAGAAAGTACCAGTGCTAAAGCAGTTCCCAATCGACCAATGGCAACATTAAGACCTAAGGCCAGGGCAAGTTCTTTTCCTTTAAACCATTTGACAATAATTTTAGACAATACCACAATACTGGTTTCGGCTCCAAGTCCAAAAATAAAGAATCCCAGATACATCATTTTCAGAGCAGGTGTGTAGCCTGTAAGAAAAGAGTTCATGAATGCATAACCGAGGCCACCATTCAGAAAGGTTTCTGATGCGCCATAAGCTGTAATTACACCTCCGATGGCCATTAATGTAACGAACATGGTACCGGTAAGCCTAATGCCGAGTTTATCTAAAATTATACCTCCCACAACCGCCATTGCGAGGAACACGTTAGGAACTGAATAGGCCGACATAAACAGCCCGTAATCTGTCGATGAAAAGCCCAAATTGGTCTGCA
>JAWOEM010000276.1:0-5437 GCA_046482785.1 Salinivirgaceae bacterium | reverse complement strand
CGGGATAGCAAAGCATTATAAAACCCGTAAAATGCGCAAAAAACTCATTTTCCAACACATGGACAACCGCTGGTGGCAATACGTTTATTTGTTGAATTACGACAAATTTGTATTAAAACCAAAAAGCAAAAAAGAGAATAATTACGTTGGGTAACACGGGCGAGTGGGAAAAAGGCGCATGTGGCGATTTTTTCTGTCAGCGTAGATTTATTTCCACCGCCAAATATTGGAATTGGCTCAAAAAAATTGTAACATTGTAAATGTAATTTGGCTCGGTGGAGCTTGATCGGTTTGTACAGGCAAACCTTTCTCCCACTAGCCCCACCATTACAGTGCATTATCATAGGATTTTACCGTAATTTTTTCTAAATTTGGGACATGAACAATAAAACTCAATATATCGGTCAATTAATTCGCGCAACCGTGAATTCGGTGGACAAAAGCGCAGAAGTGATTCTTTACGGATCACGAGCTCGCGGCGACGAACGAACTGATTCTGACTGGGATATTTTGATTTTAACGGATTATCCAGCCGATTTAACGACTGAGCAACGATTTCGAGACCGACTTTATGACTTAGAATTAGAAACAGAAGAAGCTTTTTCGGTTTTCGTTTATTCAAAAAACAACTGGACGACCAAACAACGGATTACTCCATTTTACCAAAACGTAAATCAGGAAGGGATACATTTATGAACCTTGACGAGCGGACAGAATATGTGAAATACCGGATCGAGACAGCTTATAAAACTTACGAAGCCGCAAAAGTTTTAGCGGATAACGGATTCTGGAATTCATCGGTGAATCGACTTTATTACGCTTTATTTTATGCAGTAAATGCCTTGCTGGTTTTAAACGAAATTCCGACAAAATCCCATTCTGCGACAAAGAGTCAATTTTCGATGCACTTCATCAAAACAGGACGACTTGATAAAAAGCATGGACGACTATTATCACAACTTTTTGATTGGCGGCAGAAAGGCGATTATGAGAATGTTTTTGACTACGACCAAAAAGTAGTTGAACCATTATTTTCACCAGTCATAGAAATGATAGAAAAGATTGAAAAAGAGATAAATAACGCACTGTAACAGCGGCGAATAAAGCAAAGGCGGACAGTGCGTTTCGTGGGTTTGTGGTTTTGATTTACCCCCGCCAAAACTTCGTTTTGACGGGTAAAGATGTATATTTGTAAAACAAAGTTTTGGCTCCATGAAGTTTGATTGGGTTTTGCAGGTAAGGTCTTCGCTTCATCGCCACAACGCGTTAGGGCATATGCTAAAGATCATCAAAAGCTTGAATGGCATATGAATTGAAGATAAAAATTTTAACTTTGTAAAATGGGACAAGAGGTAAACATAAATGTTGATATTTTGACTTGGGCAATTACCCGAGCTGGATATCAATTACATGAATTTACTGAAAAAGTTCCCAAAGTTCGAGAATGGATTGAAGGAAAGAAAAAACCTACAGTAAAACAATTAGAAAAGTTTTCCAAGAAAGTACATCTTCCTTTTGGATACCTATTTCTTCAAGAGCCTCCTGTAGAAGAGCTACCTATTCCATTTTTTCGAAGTGCAGGTAACTACACAGATAAAGTAAGTGTTAATGTTTATGACACAATTTTATTAGTCCAACAGAGACAGGATTGGTTAAGAGATTATCTGTTTGATAACGGATTTGAAGAGCTTTCTTTTGTTGGAGCATTTAACCAACGAAATACGGTAGAGGAAGTTGTTGATCATATGAGAGACATTCTCGGGTTGAAAGAAGATTGGGCAAGTGAATTCAGAACATGGGAAGAAGCATTAAGCCATTTAGTTGAAGTTATTGAAGATGTCGGAATCATTACTGTTTTTAATGGTGTTGTAGGGAATAATACAAGTAGACCAATCAGTGTTGAAGATTGCAGAGGCTTTGTATTAGTGGATAAAATTGCTCCATTTATGTTTGTAAATAATGGTGATGGTAAATCTGCTCAGATGTTTACTATTATGCATGAATTAGCGCATATCTGGACGGGTCAAAGTGCTGGATTTGATTTTAGGAAAATTCAGCCAGCAAATGATCCAAGTGAAATATTCTGTGATAAAATTGCGGCTGAGTTTTTAGTGCCTCAAAATGCATTTAATAGATTTTGGTATTCTAATCCAGATATTAAGAAAGCTTCTAGATTTTTTAAAGTTAGTGAAATTGTAATTGCGAGAAGAGCACTAGACACTAGGAAAATCACAAAGAAAGAGTTCTTTGAGTTTTATGAAAATTATAAAAATCGAGAATTTTATAAGAAATCTATTAAAACTTCTGGAGGCGATTTTTATGCTACTGCAAAAAAAAGACTAAGTATAACATTTGCTTCCCATGTTAACAGAGCGGTTAAGTCTGGAGAACTACTATATAGAGACGCCTACAAACTAACTAGCATGAAAGGCGATACTTTCAACAATTTTTTTACTAAATATTTATAAGTTAAATGGCAATATATATAGTAGATAGTAACTTTTTTATTCAAGCTCATCGAGCAATCTATCCACTTGATATTGCAACAGGTTTCTGGAATAAAGTAAAAGAATTAGCTGATCGTGGTGTTATCATAAGTATAGATAAAGTTAAAAATGAGCTTTATGATAAGAATGACGAACTCGAAACATGGTGTAAGGATAACTTACCAAATGATTTTTTTAAGGACTCTTCTGTTGTAATCTCTGAATACGTTCAAGTTTGTGCATGGGCTAACTCTCAGAATGGACATTATATGCCAAATGCCTTAAATGAGTTTCTTGATTCAGAAGAAGCTGATGCTTTTTTAGTTGCATTTGGGTTATCGGATGTTTTGAATCATGTGATAGTTACTCAAGAAGTTAGTCAGCCAGGAAGGAAAAATAAAATAAAAATTCCAGAACCTTGTAATGCGTTGAATGTGCCATATGTTAATACAATCGAAATGTTTAGACAAATTGGTGAAACATTTTAGTTATTATATTAAAAGCACAATGCCCTAACAAAGGCGAGAGGGAAAAAGGCGCTTGTGTCATTTTTCTGGGCAGAAATGCCAAATTACTTCCGCCAAATTTTAGATTTTGATGAATTATTTATGATATTGTAAAATATAAATTTGGCTTTGTGAAACATGAAAGGTTTGTACAAGCAATCCTTTCTCCCTCTAGCCAAACCGTAGCCGAATAAAAAAGACTTTCATCCGGTTAACCCTTCTTCTAAACCAGCCCCGATTTTATGTTGAAGCTAAATGCCGGTTGAATTTGTTCGGAAGATTTTATGCGTTTTACAACGGTTTTCCATCGGTTCGATGAGGCTTTTTCGAAGCTGAAATCGGCTAAAAAGCGCATGAAACCCATTTCAACAAAGGTGTTCATGTGGTGTGTAAATGATACCGGATCTTGCGGATAAATGTAGTTGAGATTATCGTGTTTGCTATATTCCAGTTCAATTTTATGGTCGTCTGTTAATTGTGTATGCTGCTCTGCATTGGCTGGCATACGCGAAAAAAACAGCCTTGGCCTGAAATATACGGGAACCATACCTTCTTTGAACCGATAGGCTTGCAGGTTCTCCATGTCGGACTCCAATGGGTATGTCCAACCCTTAACGCCTTCCTGTTTTAGCATGCTGATGGCTGCATCGTTAAAAGTGTACACATTTTCGTTGGCAACCACGAAGTCGCCTTTTGAGAAAAACATTTTTTGCGATAAGTGACTGATAACAAATCGGTTTATTCCCTTTTTGCGAAGTGCCGAAATGGTTTTATGCCATTTTGCGATGTTTTGCTCCGGAATAAAAGCCGGTAGTTCAACGTAAATTTTGTTTATGTTCTTTTTAACGAAAGGAACATCAAGTTTGAGCCGTGCATATTTTTCAACCGGTAGTTGAATGTATAATCCCTCAATATCTTGAAATTGCACCTTTTTTATCCACTCCAAATCGTTTATACGAACAAATAGGTGAGGTACTTTTTTGCCCTTGCTTTTTTTGTTGTTTCCCCCAATATCGTTCCCAATACGCTTTGTCAGCTCTTTATCAATGGGCGTTAGCTGTGGTTTTATATTTACTTCCTCTATTTGTCCTGTTTTAATGTCTTTACGCGATGCCAAAAATGCTTTATCGCCAATAGCAAAAAGTCCTTCTTCGGGTTTTTCTACCGTGTAGCTACTTTCGTGATGTGTAAATTCCTGAATTTTAAATGCCGTTTGTGTGCCGTCGGTGTGCACAACGCGTATTCGATCGCCTTTTTGCAATTCTATACCTGCATTTATCGTAACCGTATTATTTGTAACTCCGGCTACTTGTCCAAGGGCAAAGCCTGTGGCAGTGCGGTTTGTAATGGCGTCGGTTACCGTTCCTCCTAAAAAGTACGATGTTTTATCGCGTCCCATGTCCATTTTTAACATTTCACGGGCTTCATCCAGTTTGTTCTCATCGTGCAATACCATTTTGTAGGCTTGTGCAACTTGGTACACATAGTTTATCGACTTTAGTCTGCCTTCTACTTTGAGCGAGTGAACGCCCATTTTTTTTATTTCCGGTATCACGTCAAGTGCCTGAAAATCTTTGAGGTTGAACGGAAATATTGAATTTTTCCCCGTATGATAAATTCTGCGACACGGTTGTTTGCACAATCCGCGGTTTGCACCCTGTCCGCCAATAAACGAGCTGTACATGCACATGCCCGAAAATGAATAGCACAGCGCACCATGAACGAACATTTCAATTTCAACTTTCGATTTTGCTTTAATGGCGCCAACCTCTTTTAATGTAAGTTCGCGTGCCAGTATTACTCGCTCAAAGCCTTTGTGCTGGCCAAAAATTGCTCCCTGGCTATTATGTATCCCCATTTGTGTACTCGCGTGGAGTGCAAGGTTAGGGAAGAACTTTTTAGCAATGTAATATACTCCCCAATCCTGAATTATGATGGCATCGGGTTTTAGTTGGCTAAGTGTGTTAAGCGTATCGATTAGCTCGGTAATTTCGTTGTTTTTAATTACCGTATTGAGGGTTACGTATACTTTTGCATTGTTTTTATGGGCTGTAGCCAATGCGGTTGCAAGCTGCTGCCATGTAAAATTTTGGGCTCTACCGCGGGCATTAAAATTCTTGATACCCAAATAAACTGCATCGGCACCGCCGGCAATGGCTGCTTTGAATGCATCGAAATTGCCTGCCGGCATTAGGAGTTCGGGAAGGGGTGTGTGAGTTGTATTTGGTTTGGACATCGTGCGCATTTATTAACGTTTGTGTGGCAGCAAAATTACGAAAAGAAGTGGACTTTAATGCTAAATGAATTGATGATTGGGCTTTTATCCTGTTTTGTACATCATTGGAGAAACAGGCAATGACAAAAAAGGCTGTTTGCACTACGCAAACAGCCTTTTTATAGTTATGAAAGATTCAAATTGTTTTATTCGAATTCTTTGAATGCTTT
>JAWOEM010000250.1:0-8985 GCA_046482785.1 Salinivirgaceae bacterium | reverse complement strand
CCTAAAGGGTGAAAGCCGAAAAATCAACCCGTAGCCCTTTAGGGGCAATGGCAACCCGGGTTGATTTTGGCAATTTCTTTATAATGTGTCAAAGTAGAATTAGTAATTAACGATTAATAATCAACCGTTTTGCCACTTGTTCTGCATTATTAACCTGCAATTTTACAAAGTAAATGCCCTGTGACAAGTTTGTAGTTGCAACGGTATGGTGATGCATGCCGGCGGTTTTCGTGTTCAGGGTTTCGCTATAAACTTGCTGACCGGTGGTGTTCCAAATTTGGATAACGACATTGCTTTCTGCTGCAACACGGTAACTAATGGTTGCTTTGGATAGATAGCCAACCGGTTTTCTGCTAACATTTCGGCATTGGCCTCTTCAGTCTGCTCCTCTTCAGTCTGCGGTATTATTGCACCGCCAATTTCGTCGAGAAGCTTTTTGCGGTTTGTAGCATAAGCCTGTTTTGTTTTCGGAATTAAAGCAGCATGTTTGAAGGTTCACCGTCTACCACGAGGGAGGCCATGTAGATGCCGAGGGCACAGGTACGGTTTTGTGGGAAGAATTCCAAATTGCAAACTTCCATCGATTTCCAAAAATCCCCTGAAACAATGAAAATTCATGAATTATTAAGGATTCTATGGATTATGGATTCATATATCAACATTTTTTTTTAATATCCAGTTATGCAGAGTTTAAACAAAAAAAAGTGCCGATAAAATCATTATCGGCACTTTTAAAATTTTCATATCCGGTTTTATCAACCGAAATCGTCATAAGCTATATTTTCCTCCGGAACTCCCAAGTCTATTAACATCTTTGTTGCGGCATCGTTCATCATTGGTGGGCCGCATAGGTAATATTCAATTTCTTCGGGCTCTTCGTGCTTCGACAAGTAGTTGTCGTAGATTACCTTGTGAATAAAACCGGTATCGCCTTTCCAATTATCCTCGGGCAATGGTTCAGAAAGTGCTAAGGTGAAGTCGAAATTTGGAAAATTCTTTTCTATTTCGCGGAATTCATCTTCGTAAAACACCTCTTTTTTAGAACGCGCTCCATACCAGAATGTAGCTTTGCGGTCTGTTTTAACAGTTTTAAACATGTGGAAAATATGTGATCGCATGGGTGCCATTCCTGCTCCACCGCCAATAAACATCATTTCACGTTTAGTGTCTTTAATAAAGAATTCGCCGTACGGTCCGCTAATGGTTATCTTATCACCCGGTTTGAGTGAGAAAATATACGACGAACAAACTCCCGGATTCACTTTTTTAAACTCTCCTTTAACTCGGTCGAATGGTGGTGTAGCAATACGTATGTTAAGCATTACAATATTGCCCTCGGCCGGATGGTTCGCCATTGAGTATGCCCTGTATTGTGGTTCGGGATTTTTCATTTTTAGGTCGAACATGTTCATTTCTTCCCAATCTTTTCTAAAGGGCTCCTCAATTTCCATGTCTTTAAAGTCTACCTCAACTTTTGGCACATCAATTTGAATGTATCCACCTGATTTAAAATCGAGATTTTCTCCTTCGGGCAGTTTCACCACAAATTCTTTGATGAATGTAGCCACATTTTTATTGGAAACCACTTCGCACTCCCACTTCTTAATACCCATAACTTCCTGTGGAACATGCATTACAATGTTATCTTTCACTTTAACCTGACAACCAAGTCGCCAGTTATCTTGCTGTTCCTTGCGGGTAAAGAATCCGGTTTCGGTTGGCAGTATAGTCCCTGCTCCGGAATCAATCTGGCAACGACACATTCCACAGGTTCCGCCACCACCGCATGCCGATGGCAAAAAGAGGCCGCTATCACTCAACGTAGAAAGCAGTGTGCTACCGGGTTTGGTTTCAATTGTTTTTTCTCCATCATTAATATCGATAGTAACTTCGCCTTGTGGAGTCAACTTCTTTTTGGCAAATAAAAGAATACTTACCAAAAGCATGACAATTATCAAAAAGGCTATGACACTAATTTGTATGACGGTTATATTTGAAGTTAGCCAAATCATTTTTTATGCTTTTTACTGTTTACAATTCAATTCCCATAAAACTCATGAATGCAATACCCATCAAACCGGTAATAATAAAGGTTATACCTAGTCCGCGGAGTGGTGCAGGCACATTTGAGTAGCGTATTTTTTCGCGTATGGCTGCAATACCAACAATTGCCAGTAGCCAACCCACACCGGATCCTAGCCCGAATACGGCTGCTTCGCCAATATTGTTGTAGGCACGCTCTTGCATGAACAGCGAACCTCCTAAAATAGCACAGTTTACAGCAATGAGAGGCAAAAATATACCTAACGATGCGTAAAGCGTTGGTGCAAATTTATCTACCACCATTTCAACTAACTGTACCATTGAAGCAATAACGGCAATAAAGATAATAAAGCTTAAAAATCCCAAATCCACATCGGCCAGCGATGGGGAGATCCACGTTAATGCACCTTCTTGTAGAAGAAAGTTTTCAATCAGGTAGTTAACCGGCACTGTAATACCAAGTACAAAAATTACAGCCAAACCGAGTCCCATAGATGTTTTTACGGTTTTCGATACTGCCAGGTACGAACACATACCAAGGAAGTAGGCGAAAATCATGTTGTCGATAAATATCGACTTTACAAATATATCTAACAAATTTTCCATATCAGCTCTGTTTCTGAGTTTAACTTATATCAACCAGGTCTTTGTTTCGACTTCGTTGAATCCAAATAATTATTCCAACGGTGATGAGTGCCATAGGTGGTAGAATCATCATTCCGTTATTCTCATAAAAGCCTCCATTTATAACATACCAGCTATCGGGGATAACTTGATAGTCCCAAATGGTTCCACTTCCGAAAAGCTCACGTAAAAACCCGACCAGAATTAATATAAAACCGTAACCGGCAGCATTTCCCAATCCATCGAGTAGCGATGGCCATGGCTTGTTGGCCAATGCAAATGCCTCCAAACGTCCCATAATAATACAGTTTGTAATAATGAGGCCTACAAATACAGACAACTGCTTACTTACATCGTAAACAAACGCTTTTAAAACCTGGTCGACCAGAATTACCAACGAAGCAATTACAACCAATTGCACGATAATTCTGATACGCGAGGGAACAGTTTTGCGCAGTAGTGAAACAACCAGATTGGCCGTTGCCATTACTGCAACAACAGAAAGTGCCATTACCACTGAAGGTTTCAACTTAACGGTAACAGCAAGTGCTGAACAAATTCCGAGTACCTGCACAGTAATCGGATTATCCTTGCCTAGCGGATTGGTTAGCAGGCGAAGGTTTTTTGGTGAAAATAGAGGTTCTCTATCACTCATTACTTATTGCTTTTGAAGTTCTTTAAAATGCGTTACATAACTACCAAGACTCTCTTCCAACATGGCATCTACACCATTACTGGTAATGGTACCTCCCGAAATTCCATCCACAGCATGAGCATCGTTTCGGGTATCTTGGCCTTTCACAACCGCGACTGAGACGAAATTATTATTTGAATCGAACAATTGTTTTCCAACAAATTGATTTTCAAAATTATCTGTATTAATTTCTGCTCCCAACCCGGGGGTTTCACTTTTATGGTCGAAATTAGCACCTACTATTGTACTGTAATCGTCTTGTAAGGCTACATAGCCCCAAATGGGACCCCAAAGCCCTTTTCCGCGAAGGGGAAGAATAAGGTTTTTGGAGCCATCCGATTGTTGACCAACAAAGACAGGTAATTTTCGCTTTTCAAGCGATTTTGCCATCTCTTTTTTCATATCAACATTGAAAGCATCGCCTTTTATTTTGTCCCCTTTCGAGTTCACAATATAAGTTTCAATAATATGCTTCTCATAAAGTTGCTCAATGTAGGTGTTTTTATCTTTTTGCTCAGCAGCATCGAGTCCAATCCCTACCGAACTCAATATGCTTTGCTTTTTTTCTACTTCCACATTTTTATCTTGCAATGGTTTAAGCGACGTTGCAGCCAGCGAAAGCAATGCTGCCACTACCACAACCATAATTGCAGCATAAACAAATGTATATGTATTACTTTGCGTATTCATGTATATATAATTTAAGCGTTGGCATTTACTTTAGCACGTTTCATTCGCCTTTTAATGTTGGCCTGAACAACGTAATAGTCAATAAGTGGTGCAAAAACGTTCATAAAAAGAATGGCAAGCATCACTCCTTCCGGATAAGCCGGGTTTACAACACGAATTAAAATTGCTAGGAATCCGATCAAAAATCCATAAATCCATTTTCCTTGTGTAGTTTGTGAACCGGAAACGGGATCAGTAGCCATAAACACAATTCCAAAGGCAAAGCCACCCATTATCAGATGCTGCCAAAAAGGAATTTCCATAAACGGATTAACGGCAAATGCATTTAACAGTAATCCCATAACCACTCCACCGGCTAATGCCGAAAGCATAATACGCCAACTGCCAATGCCGGTTACCAGTAAAATGATGGCGCCAATTAAAATTGCAGCAACCGATGTTTCACCAATGGAGCCGGGTATTAGTCCAATAAACATTTCCATAACGGAATGTGTCTGGGGCTGTCCAAGGGCTCCCTGTGCAAGTGGTGTAGCACCCGAAAATGCATCCGCTTTTTCTGCAATCCAAACCTGATCTCCGGACATATGACTTGGGTATGCAAAAAACAAAAATGCACGAGCCAATAATGCCGGGTTAAAAATATTCATTCCCGTTCCACCAAACACCTCTTTACCAATTATTACGGCAAAAATTGTGGCTAATGCAACCATCCATAAAGGAACATCGACAGGCATAATTAACGGAATAAGCATACCGGAAACTAAAAATCCTTCGTTAATCTCGTGTCCCCGAATCTGGGCAAACAAGAACTCAACAGCCAACCCACTTACATACGACACCACTACTATCGGTAAAACCTGAATTAAACCATAAATAAAAATGTCGAAAAAGCCTTGTTCGGCCAGTGTTCCTACCGACAAAAAATGTTGGTATCCGGTATTGTACATACCAAATAACAAGGCCGGAATCAACGCAAATACAACGGTAGCCATGGTACGCTTCAGATCAATTACATCGTGAATGTGCACACCCGACTTAGAAGTTGTATTTGGTACAAATAAAAACGTTTCGAAACCTTGAAAGGTGGAGTGAAGTTTTTCAAAACGTCCGCCTTTCTCAAATTGAGGCTTTATTTTATCGATTAAATTTCTTAATGACTTCATTTGTATTTATTTTTCGTTATCACATGAAAAGGTAACAGACATTACCATTTTCAGGGTATAAACATTCATTTACATTGTTTCCTTTATCATTAGATCGATCCCCTTACGCAGTATTTCTTGTACCTTAATTTTTGAGGTACATACATACTCACACAAAGCCATATCTTCTTCTATTACCTCAAAAATACCAAGCTGTTCCATTTCATCGATATCTTCCACCATGATAGATTTCAGCAATTGAACGGGCATTACATCCATTGGAAACACCTTTTCATACTCCCCCGTAACAACAAATGCACGTTCTTCGCCATGCAAGTTGGCCGACATTTCGTAGGTTTTACCGGGCATTAGCCATGAGAAATAGGTACGGCTGATTGAAAACTCGTTCAAGCGCGGCGCAGCCCATCCAAAAAACTCGTAGTCGTCTCCTTCGGGAATAATTGTTACCATATTATCGTAAAAACCAAGAAACCCTTTTTTATCGATGCGGGCACCCGTAAGCACATTTCCACTGATAAAGCGGGGTTTAACTTCCGAATCGGCTACTTTTAATATCGATTCCAGGCTTGCTCCCACTTTGGTGCGATAATACCCGGGTTCTTTGGCTTGCGATCCGGTTAGGGCTACAACCCTGCCAAAATCAACTTCGCCTGTAGCAAGTAGCTTCCCAATCATTGCCACATCTTGTGGCCTTACCGTCCACACAATTTCGCCTTTGGCCAATGGTTTCGATTGATGAATTTGAATGCCAACATTCCCTGCCGGATGCGGTCCCTGAAAGTAATTTTTCACTACACCGGGCGTTTCCTCGAAAAAACCTTTGTTCGTAGCGTCAATTCCCAAATGCACATCGCCGGTTGTTAATTTTGAAAGATATTTAATTCCAGCAAAAAAGTGCTCTTTCATACCCTCCATTGCGAAATTAATATCGGGCGCCAATGGCGATGAATCGAATGTAGAAACAAATATGTCGCGCGGAGTATCCTCCGGATTTGCGACGATACCATAGGGTCGCATACTGATGTAGGGCCATAGCCCGGCGTTCAGTAGCTGACGAATAATTTGATCTTTTTCGGCTTTTTCGCCGAGTGGTTCGTGTTTAATCACTTCTTGAGCATCTGTTGTTTCAATAACAACTTCAAGAATACGCCTTCTTTCGCCTCTATTAACTTCAACAACTGTTCCGCTTACAGGAGCAACCAGTACAATATCGTTATTGTTCTTATCGAACATAACCACATCGCCGGCTTTCACTTTTGTGTCCTGCTTTGCTTTGAGTTTTAATGCCAATCCGTTAAAATCGGGTGGCTTAATAGCATAACGAGAGGTCTCAGGCATGTCTTTCAGATCCTTTGGAGCCACACCCTTAATGGGTATGTTCAGGCCTTTCTTAATTTTAACAACTTTTGACATGTCGATTTTCCGTTTAAAATTATAGCTTATGTGGACAAAGATAATATTTTTGTAGATTCAAGTTATCTAAATATTTAATCATTTACATCTAATGAATAAAAGTTTGTCAACTATCATACGTCGAAATCAACCACTAAACGTTAAAAATTGTTTAAAAAAAGTTAAATCAAATTTAACGAAAATACTGAGCATAACAATTTTATTCACAATAGTGGTAACACATATCGCTAATGCTCAGAGTATTCCTGCCGATACATCGAAAATTAATACCATTACAGAAAACAGTAGAAAATTTGGAAATTTCACATTTGAACCACACATAAAAACCATAAAACTTACAAATCCGGAATGGGACTTGAGCTACCCCATACTAAGATTAGGTAGTAGTCATAAACTGCAACTAACGTTCGATGTATTGGCAGACGAATCAAAATCCTATACCTATCAACTATTTCACCTTAACAGTTCGTGGACGGGGCTCGATGCCACATTTTACGAGTTTGGCAATGGCTTTGAAAAAAACGAAATCTACGAAAGTGAAGCTTCTTACAGCTCTACTGTACCCTACCACCACTACAAGCTGGAGCTCCCCAACGACGATATTCAATTAAAAATCTCTGGAAATTACCTTATTCGTGTGTACGAAGATGAAAAACAAACACCCGTATTTCAGCGACGCTTTGT
This sequence comes from Salinivirgaceae bacterium, assembly GCA_046482785.1. Lineage (GTDB taxonomy): Bacteria > Bacteroidota > Bacteroidia > Bacteroidales > Salinivirgaceae > Salinivirga. The sequence goes on along the minus strand of JAWOEM010000250.1, from coordinate 1,674 downwards.
AGTATACGAAAACCGCTGCTCCATTACCGGTAGAGTAGACCGTGCCATGACGAAAAACCACGGAAGCACAAGCCACAATATTTCGTTCGAAATTACCACACACGGGTTACAACTTAGCGATCCTTACTCGGAGCTTGAGGTGAAAATTTTGCCAAACAATAATTGGCATAGGGCACACGAAGGCTTTCAACCGCTGTACATTAAAGGCGATAAACTGATTTATGCCGATAAGGATGAAAATATTTTTGATGCAGGCAATGAGTACCGAACCATCAATATTAAGGATTTAGCTTACGAGGCATCAATGGTGGAAAGTATTCGTCGGATTAACACCGATTATCACGTAAAATTGCGACCCGACGAATCTAGGCGATATTTACGGTATCAAGATCACCAGGATTTGAACGGCCAGTTTTTTATAGAGAAAAGCAATAGCTGGACGCCTGAACTCGACGCCGACTATGTAAATGTTTATTTTACACTTCAGGTGAAACAACCTATTTTGTCGGGTGTAGTATTTGTGTACGGCGCACTAACCGACTATACATTCAGCAGCGCCAATGCCATGAACTATAATCCACAAAAAAAGCAATACGAACTGCGCATGAAGCTAAAACAAGGTTTTCACGATTACCAATATGTGGCGCTTGACGCCTACTACAATTATAAACCCGATTTTACAACCATTGAAGGTACGCACTGGGAAACTAAAAATGACTATATAATGTATGTGTACTACAAAGATTTCCAAAGTGGTTTTCACCGTGTGGTTGGCTTTACACGCATGCAATCAAATCAATAGCCCGTTGAATTTAGGGTTTGTGTAACGCAAATTTTTATCCTGTTTATTTCATGAAAAGGTCGTATTTTTGACGCCCGAAATTCGTATTCGCTAAACTGAAACCAATCCTATGAATTATCAACAAATACTTGAAGAAATAGCTAAAGAAGTAAATCCGTTGCTCAATAAGGGAAAAGTAGCCGACTATATTCCGGCACTGGCCGAGGTCGATCCAAATAATTTTGCAATGAGCATTGCAACCTTAGACGGGCAACTCTACAATATTGGGAAGTCAAAAACAAAATTCAGCATTCAAAGTATATCGAAAGTGTACTCACTTGTGGCTGCATTTTCAAAATTAAGTACTAAAATTTGGGATCGGCTTGGGAAAGAGCCATCGGGCACACCATTTAATTCACTCATTCAGCTTGAGCAAGAATGTGGAATTCCCCGCAACCCCTTTATTAACGCCGGAGCACTGGTAATTACCGATATGCTACTTTCGATTTACGCCCACCCGAAAAACGATTTATTGCATTTTGTAAATATGCTGGCGGGGCAAAAAGAAATTGAAATTGACCGAAATGTTGCACTATCGGAAAAAGAATATGGGTTTAAAAATGCTGCTCTGGCCAATTTTCTGAAAAGCCACAACAATATCGAGAATGGAATTGATCAAGTGTTGGATTTATATTTTTGCCACTGCGCCATTACCATGAACACGCAAGAGTTGGCCAAATCGTTTCTTTTTTTGGCCAATGGTGGTATTAATCCACACAATGGCCAAGCAATTTTAAACGATAGCCAAACCAAACGTCTGAATGCACTAATGCTTACATGCGGCACGTACGACGAAGCCGGAGAATTTGCATTTCGCGTGGCCACGCGAAATG
>JAWOEM010000212.1:0-7556 GCA_046482785.1 Salinivirgaceae bacterium | reverse complement strand
CCACAAGAATAATTTGAATAATTCCGGGCTTTAGTTTAAAAAACAGATCGTTATGCAAAATAATACTGATTCCGCCAAAAATGCCCAGCAGCAGTGTGTCGAACAAAATAAACCGATCGGGTTTACCGTAACGAATCCATGTAAATGCAAAAACCAGCGCTCCTGAGGCTAATGCAAAAATGAGCGCATTGGTGGTAGACAAAAATTCATCGGCTACAATAAAAACCAGCAGGGGCAACAAGCCCGGAAGGAATACTTTTAGGTATTTGAATGCATTTTGCAATTATTCAGAAATTTTATCGTCGTATTGAAGTGGAATGTATAGCTCCATACCTTCTTTTAATTTATCGGCACTTTCCAATTTATTCGCTTTAAGCAAATCTCTCACTGGTGTTTGATACTTTTGGGCAATCAAGCTCAAATTTTCGCCGGATACAACTGTATGAATTGCTTTTATAGGAATACGAACCTGCCTACCCAAGCGTAGCCGCTTCGATTGCACATTATTGATGCGCTCAAGGTATTGAACGGTAACATTAAAACGTATACCCAACCGATAAAAATTATCTCCTTTATCTATTTTCAAGGTAATGTATTCGGGAGTAATTACACTTTCTTTGGGCTCAACAACCTCTTCTGTTGCTTCTTCAATAACCTCTGCTTGTATGCCAGTATCTTCTTTGGGTTGCTGTTGGTTTTCTATTTGCTCCTCAATTTCTTTCTGAGTTACCGATTCATTGGTAAAAACCATTTCATTAATACCAAACAGAGCGGCAACAAGAGCCAAAATTCCCAGTACAACCCACACAATTTTTGGCACTTTTCTGTAAATCGGTTCTTTCGTTTGAACAACATTTACATCGGGGACAAACGGCACCTTGGCGGCGTTAAATACATGAACTACCGAGATGGTAATATTATCGCTTCCGCCTGCCTCATCGGCTTTTTGTGCCAGATTATTGGCTACAAACTCTACCGAGGCATCGGGATCGTTCATCAAGTCTGCAATTTGCGATTCGCTTAACTCGCGGTACAAACCATCTGAAGTAAGCAATAGGGTATCTTCTTCTTCAATGGCAATGGGTTGCTTACAAACCGAGAAGTTTACATCTTTATTAAAGCCCAATGCTCTATCGGGTTTGTAATAACCCGGATGACTTTCGAGCTGGTCTTCTGATATTTTTTTATTGATAAAAGCGGTTTGTGCTTCGGTATGATCGCGGGTGAGCCTGTAAATTGTATTCTCGCGTAAAAAATAGAGGCGTGTATTTCCAATGTAGGCATAATACACTAAGTTGTCGATAATGAGAATTATGACGCAACTGGTGCCCATTCCTTTAAACCGCTCATTTTTTTGCACATGGTCGTACAACTGAAAGTTGGCCAGCGTTAGTGCATTGGCCAAAGCCTTTTGGGGGCTTTTAAACTGGTTATTCTGAAACTGCCGTTTAATGGAGTCAATGGCCATTTTGGAAGCAATGGCACCGCCACCTTCTTTTCCGTTTATTCCATCGCAAATGGCAAAACCGTAACCTCCGGGCACTCGAAATTCTGCATATGCATCTTGATTATGCTTTTTCCCACTGCCTACAAGCGATATTGAGTGAAACTTTATGGTAAGTTCTTGATTTTCAAACATGTTATTGTATTTTTCGACAACAATCAACTTTTTTAGTTAAACCTGCGTAAATTAAGAGAAAAAAACCAATAAACAATGGATTGTGTGACAATTGATTGCAAAATGCAAATGTTCTACACAAAAATGCGTACAAAATCATGTTCTCACACCCAAAATCCGAAAGCATAAAAACAAAAAAATAGGATATGCTCACTGATTCATTTACCTCTGGTATATTCTCTATCTCAAAAAATCAATAGATTTTCTGCGACAATACAAAGTTAATGGTAAAATTGAAACTTACCCGAAATCCGCAAGAATAAATAATGAGGCTGGGCTAAAAAGGTCTTCAAATTACTAATTGCTGAAAATCAGCTTTGCCCCTAACCCTAAAGGGAGACTGATTTTCAACTACTTACTTCCTTTAGAATACAGGTAAAAAAGTAGCTAAAAACCATATAAAACCCTTTTTATACCAAACTCAATAATCAATACCACAGTATTCTTGCGAAATCGACTCCGCAAGTCATTCTTCTTCCTAATGAATAACAGTGACAGTTCCTCTGATGGTTTTGGCTTTTTGTTCTGTAAATTTATAAGTAGCTACGTACAAGTATGCACCCGGGGCAACATAAGAGCCCTCGAAAGTTGCATTCCAATACTCATCATAACTCCGGGTTTCGAATAACAATTGCCCCCATTTGGAGTATATTTTAAGTTGGTACTCCACAGGAACAGACTGTTGGATAAAAGGTCTGAATACTCCATCGGCTCCACTATAGCCGGCGATTATGGCATTAGGCCAAAGTAGATCGTCGTATATTTCTGTTTCATAAGTGTTGGAAATAACCTCTAAAGTATCATCCACAGTGGCTATCATTTGGTAAGTAATTTTTGGATTTTCAAGCGTTAAATTAAAAATTTCATTATCTGTATACTGAACAGGCGAGGCAATAGAAATTGTTGTTATACTATTATTTGCCATGCGTTCGATTTCATACTCAGCATCGTACCCTTCTAACACATTAGCGTTAAGCTCAATACTCCGATTACTTTTCGCTCCATGCAAAATTATGGTATTGACGGTATCGGTAGGGGTTGAAAGATCGTTGCAGTTATCAAAAGCCTGAACGTAGTAATACACCGGATCGCTTGGGGCGTTATCGTCTTTCAATGTAAGTTGATTGCCGGAAAATGGCTGCGATGCTACCTGCTCGAAAGCCCCATCAATTTCAAATCCACGAAACAAACTGGCACCCTCGGCGCGCCCGTCGGTAGGTTCAACAATAATTTCATTGGAAAAATCATCGTTTGTTTGTACCTGTAATAACCGAGGTTCTGCTGGAGTAGGCGGCGATTCTGTGTAATAGGTTACCGGAGTAGATGTTGTACTCCAATTATCTGTTTTTATTCGTATAAAAAATGTATACTGCTCATTTTCGTTTAATTCGGAATATACAAAAGAAGGACTACTTGTGATTTCAACGCGATAATCACCATTGTTCGATTTTGCAATAACAGTATATGGAGGATCAGGTTGGTCGGTTTCCTCTCCATCAAAATAGGTATTCCACTCTAATGAAACAGAAGTTGCGCAAGAATCATAGTCGATAATCTCTGGTAAAATATTTCGGGCAAAAATAGTATGATAAGGCCCCAAATATTCTGTACCATCCCTATAATAATACGCAGCCACAGCCAAACTATAGGTACGGTTCATGGGATTAACGTTCCTATCGACATATGATGTGTCAAGATGATTTTTTATACTATCAATAGCAACAAAACCCGATTCTTGAGGCTTTGCCCGATAAATTACGAAACCACAGGAGTCGGTATTGTACTCCTCCCAATCATAGGGTTGCCAACCAACAATATTCCGATACTCACCACCATCTGTGCGGATAACACTTATGGAATCGATCACCGGCGCATCGGGATCTGGAAGATCTTGAGCAACCACATGCCCCACGAAAACCAACGGGGCAAGCAAAAGAAAGCACAGTTTTTTACTCAAATTTTGCATCATTATTTCTGATGTAGTATACACTTATTTTAAAATCAAAAACTTTCAAAACTCGTAAACGAATATTCACAAAATAAATTGCTCCCAAAAAACCATCAGGAAAATAATAAAAATTTAATACAAGCTCAGCTTTAAACCCAAAATCCGCAAAGAATTATACAATATATCATTGTATTCCTTGCGAATTCACTCTTTCGGATGTACGATAACTGTAGACCACTCATCCAGCGCAAAATAGCGATTGGCCATTTCGTTAATTTTTTCGGGTGTAATGGCATTTACAGTATCTAAAAAACGTTTAAAATAATCGAGTTTCAACCCATAAAAATGGGTAGCAATAAAGGAAGAATCGCGGGCAAAAAGCCCGTCGAAAGAGGAAAGTAACTCGCCATTCAAATAATTTTTCAGCCGCTGTAACTCTTCTGCTCCAACCATATTGCGCTGCAAATCTGCAATATTTTCTTTTATTTGCTTATCGACTTCATCGGCTTTGTCGCCTTTTACATCGGAAGAAATTTTTAGCATGCCCACATCTTCGAATGCTATTAGTGTTGCATAAATACCGTAGGTATACCCCGATTTTTCGCGTACATTTTGCATTAGCCGCGAACCGAAAAAACCACCAAGTAAGGTCGTTGTAATTTTCAAGGGAATATAATCGGGGTTCTTTTTAGAAATTGAAGCCTGCCCCATGGCTACATTGGCTTGCTGCGAATAGGGATTACTCAAACGCACAGTACTCCCGGGCACCGATGCTACGACAGATGGTACAAGTCTTTGGCTTATTCCGATGTGTGTATATTTATTGGCGATGCTTAGTACGGTAGCTTTCACCTCATCATCGATATGGCCCACCACCATTAAAAAGGCATTGTAGAATGAATAGTAATCTTGATGAAATTGTTTCACCTCATCAAGCGATACATTCTGATAATGCTCCGGTTTAATAACCCGCGAATACGGGTGTTTTGCACCAAAAACCAATGGTAACAAACGCTCATCGCTTAACGTTCCATTTTGCATATAAGCCTCAACCGAACGACTATAGCTTCGCTTGCACTTGGTCTGAAATACAGACGGATTCATTTCAGGAGTAAGTACTGCATCGAAAAAAAGTGGTAATACATTTTGCAAGTACTGTTTTTGACAGATAATGGTCATTGAAGCAAAATCATTATTCACCGATTGAAAAAAGTAGGCTCCATATTTATCCAATTCATTGGCCAATTGGCTTCCTGGCATTCCTAAAGAACCCTCAGCAGGCAGTACATTGGCCAATTTTGCAATGTGTGGCATTGCATATTTACCACCTGCGTTAAAAATGATGTTTATTTTCAATACTTGCTCCTTGGGTCCATCGATAAAAAAGCACGAAGCCCCATTGTCAAGTTTTAGTTCGTCGGGTTCAAAAGGCGTTATGGAAAATCGGTTCTGAACGGAAGGAATAACTGATCGGTCTATCATGTATGTAAATTTTTTGCTTTATATAATAATGTATTACAACGACTATCATCAAAAACCTCCTTGGCCACGTTAAGCATATCGTCCACAGTGATTTTCAAATAATCGTCGAGTACGGTATTTATACGGTTGGTTTCGCCCATCATTGCGGCAAAAGCAAGAGCCGGAGCCTTATTTCCATGTTCCAACCGCCCTACCCTATTCGATGTAACGGCTTTATTCTTCACTTTCAGCACTTCGGCTTCGGTAATGGTTTGTTGTATTTTTTCAATTTCGGTTTGGATTACTTTCAGGCCATCGTCCACAGAATATTCACTATTTACTTTACCGGTAATAAGCATCAATCCATTATCTACCGTACCACTTACCATAGCGTCCAGTTCGGCAAAAACTGCATTTTCCTGGTTCATAAGTTGGTAAAACCGGCTGGAACGATCAAACGAAAGCAAATCGGTGAGCAAATCGGCATGAATAAATTGTTGTGAATCGCGCCCCAGCATGGGCCATGCCATGTAAATAGCATCGAGCGGCACATCGGCAGTAACGGTTTTTGTTCGTGCAGTGTGCTGTTCGGGTTCGATGGGAATAATTGTCGGAGCTATTTTTGGAGGTTGAATATCGCCAAACCATTTTTCAGCTAACTGAAAAACTATTTCAGGTTTTACATTTCCGGAAACCGTTAACACAGCATTGCCTGCATTATAGAACCGTTTATGAAATTGAAGCGCATCGGCAAGCGTCACCGATTCAATGTGATCTATCTTTTCTCCAATAACCGGCCATCGGTATGGGTGTTTTTGATAGGCTAGCGGCAGGAAAAAATGCATTGCATCGCCGTAAGGCGGATCTAACGAGCGTTGTTTGAATTCTTCAATCACCACTTTTTTCTGTATATCGAGCTTTTCCTGTGTAATAACGGGAGCAGCCATGCGGTCTGATTCGAGCCAGAATGCAGTTTCAATATTGGCAGCCGGAAGCGATATGTAGTAATTGGTATAGTCCGGTGTAGTGTATGCATTATTGTTGCCACCGGCATTTTCAACATGCGCATCAAAATCGGGCACATTGGCCGAACCACTAAACATAAGATGCTCAAACAAGTGAGCGACACCGGTTTGGTGTGGGTTTTCATGCTTTGCTCCTACTTTATACAAAAGATTGAGCGTAGCCATGGGCGTATATGGATCGTAATTGGCAACTACCCTTAATCCATTATCCAGCGTAATTTCTTCGAATTTTATCATACAAATTTATTATCCAGTTTATCACAAGCAATCGTGTACTCCTCAATCAACTGATTAAAGAGTTCATTAACCGTTCGCACACCACTAATGTGTGCCGACGATTGTCCAATTTCCAGTTCTCCCTCATTAAGATCGCCTTCAAAAATTCCGTTACGGGATCGACCTCTGCCAAGCTCTGCTTTAAGCGCTTCTGCATCGGAACCGCTATTTTCCATTTCCAAAACACGGTTACAAAACTCATTTTTCAGCATTCGCACCGGGGCAAGTTTCTTTAAAGTTAAGACGGTTTCGCCTTCAGTGGCATCCACTACGCGTGTTTTAAAAACCATGCTTGCCGACGATTCTGCACTAACGGCAAATAAACTACCAATTTGAACTCCCTCAGCGCCCAATATTTGCACGGCAGCCATTGCAGCTCCGGTAGCAATTCCTCCGGCCGCAATAACCGGAATCGAAACCCGATTGCGCACCAGTTCCACAAGAGTTAAAGTTGTAGTCTCATCGCGTCCATTGTGTCCACCAGCCTCGAAGCCTTCGGCCACCACAGCATCAACACCTGCATCCTGACTTTTTTCGGCAAACACGGCACTTGAAACCACATGCACGACTTTTATGCCATGCTGTTTAAGTTTACTTGTATATTTTTTAGGACTCCCGGCCGATGTAAAAACAACCGGAACCATTTCACGAATCACCAACTCAATCATTTCCTCGCTATGATGAAACATTAAAGGAATATTAACACCAAAGGGAAACGGTGTAGCACCCTTCACCTTTTGAATGTGCTCCAGCAATAGATCCGGGTTCATGGATCCGGCACCCAATACCCCTAAACCGCCGGCATTACTCACCGAAGCAGCCAAACGCCATCCGCTGCACCAAACCATTCCACCTTGAACGATAGGATACCGAACACCAAGAAGTTGCATTACTCTATTCATAATTCATATAATTTTAAGTGCAAAGGTAACTAATGTAACCATGTGAAACGAATAACAACCGGACAAAGCATCACGCCATAGAATTTAGAAAAAACTAAAAACAACCATGTAGCATACATTCAACCCCTTAAAATGTTGCATATTACCCAAGACAAATTATATTTGCGAAATAGAATAATATAAATTTTTTTAAATATGAAACTACTACCTCTATTAGCGCTTATCGCTCTATTTACTATTAGCTGTAATAATACAAAAAAAGGTGA
>JAWOEM010000178.1:0-4738 GCA_046482785.1 Salinivirgaceae bacterium | reverse complement strand
AGAACTTTGGAATCTAAGCATGCTGCTTATTCCGGAAACATGAAATTCGACACTTAATAAGGGTAAAGGGGTCAAAAACAAGGAATTTGAAATACTATTATCTCCTAAATTCCGCAAGAATTGCTTTTATATGAGTCCGGTATAAAAAGGGTATTATATGATTTTCAGCTACTTTTTTGCCCCCTATCCACCAGTCGGCAGAAGTAAGTAGCTGAAAATAAGCCACCCTTTAGGAATCGGGGCAAAGCGGATTTTCAGCGTTTAGTAATTTGAAAACCTTTTTTTCCAAACCCATCTATTCATAAAGCTTATGAATCTTTGGTAATTATTCTTCAACATTAAGCTGCTGTACCTTCACAAGGTTTCCGTTCACATACATAGCCTTTTGCAGCACTACTCCCTCGGTAGAAAACCACAACCAGTACCCAACTTTATTGCCATAATGAAACTTACCGATGTTGGCAATCTTTCCATTTTCATGAAAATACTTCCAACGTCGATGCGAAACACCAATTTCGTAATCGCCTGATTGCTTTATCGTACCATCAGCATAAAAAACCGTCCACTCACCGCTTAGTTCATTATTACTATAACTACCCATCGTATAAACACCACCATTCGGGTGGTAAGCACGCCACACTCCTACCCGATCGCCATTTTCGAAAGTTCCTTTTTCGGCAACTCGTCCATTGGGGTAAAACTTCAAATAACTCCCATGGCGCTTATCTGAACGGTATTCTGTTTGGGCTTGAAACTCACCGGTTGAATAATAACTAAGAGCAACCCCCTCAAGAACGCCCTTACTATAAAAACTTCGACGCTTAACGGTTCCATTTTCGAAATATACGGTCAAACTATCCACAAAACCCTTAGAAGAGCGCTTACCACAGTAATTCAACTTACCTGATTCATAATAAGATTTATACAAACCATCTTGTTGGCCATCCCGATATTCCTGAATCGTTTGGAGCGTTCCATTATTATAAAAAACAGAATCGATACCATGCTTCACTCCATTCTTATAGTGACTAATTTCGGCGACCGATTCCTTTTGGTTTTGGGTAATTAACCGCCCGTGAAGCGAATCGTCTTTATAGCTTCCTTCCTGATAGATTGTCCCCATTGGGTAATAATGTCGAAAGGTTCCATTCTTTTTGTTCTGAGTGTACTGATAGGTACTTTTCATGCGCCCCGATGGATAGAACACAATCCACATGCCCTGCATTGTATCGTTCCGATAAGTTCCACTTTGGTAAATGGTTTCCGGATTCTTATAATAGAAGTAGTTCCCATTTTTTATGGTATCGCCGTTGGCAACCACACCTTCGAAACGCTCAAAGCTATCGCCTTCAAGTTGTCGCACAAACGTCTGTTGTCCATGACTAAAAATGGGCAGAAAAATAATTATGGTCAGCAGAATACGAATCATTTAGGAACCTCAATTACCATTTGTGTGCCCTCCAAATTCACTGTACTACCATAGTCGAGTACTGCCGCAAGGGCATACGTTCCGGATTTAAGTGTTTTGGGCAATTTCAAAATAATTTTTTGTGTCTTTTTCGGGTATGCATCAAATTGCACCGGGGCAAACTGCTCTTCGGCAGCCGTTTGCATGTTAGAGGCAATTAAAAATACTTTGCAGTGAACAATTACATCACTCAAATTAGTAACAATTGCAGAAAACCACCGCTCGGTTGAATCCTCCGATTTTATTTCGCGCAATTGATCAATCTTGGCTTTCAAATTTTTATTGGAGCGTGCCGTTTGGTATACCTGAACCGCAATTCGCGAACTAACATTCACACCGGCAGCCAATTCCTCATCGGCATCGAATGCGGTTTGCTCTTTTGCTGTTCGAACAAATATGGCTCCCCAGCGCGAACCATCGTCATCTGTAGGCGGCTGCACAGAAATATTCACTTGCCGTTCGGCATTGGGTTCCAAATCGAAAAACGACGGGCTAATACTAATCCAATTTGCAATAGACTTTTTTGTAGAGTTAGCAGGTTTATAGGATTTTTCTCCTTCAGAAGATATTTCAAAATCGGAAACACTAAGAATAAACGAGCTCTTTTCTGAACCGTGATTTTTTATAGTAATAATTTTATCTTGCGACTCGCCCGGTTCAGCAGTAAAATAAAGCTGTACCGGAGCTACCTCAAAGTCTTGTGCAACAAGTGAAACACCAGAGATAATAAAAATAATAGCAGAAAAAAACGTATATCTCATAATTTTATTTAGTTTGCGTGATTATTATTATGTAATTTGTTTTTTGTAAATTTACGCAAAGTTAACCAATTGATGATGCAAATCGATATTATACTACATAAAATTATCTTGATTTTTTTAATTCTCTGCTTTGCTGCACCTGCAAATGCTCAGGAAATAGGACAAATAACGGCTGATGACAATAGTAAGCTAAATAAGTTTATCGAAATAGCTGAAATGAGTATCAATCAGGGAAAACCTAAAGTTGCCGCTTCCAACTACAACAAGGTAGCCTTCATTTATTGGAAAAACTCCTACTACAGAGAGGCCATCGAGTATTTCTTAAAATCGGCTATCCTTTACCAAAAAATTGAAGACCTCAAAAATCTACGTTCCATTTACACCAACATTGGCGTAATTTATACAGACTTACAAGAAATAGAACTATCGGAAGAGTATTTTAGGAAGAGCGTAGAGATTGCGCGAGAAATTGGGCAAAAAGAAGAAGTTGCTTCCGGACTCATTGACTTAGCCTACATTTTATCGGCACTGGGCAAGTTCGACGAATCGAACCAAAAACTCGACGAAGCCTACCAGATAGCAGAAACTACAGACAACAAACAACTTATTCTGAACTGTTACGGGCTTTATGCCGAAAACTTCAATAACTTAAACGATCCTTACAAAGCACAAGACTACAGAGATAAATACGATAAAGTACAACAGTTCTCGCAAACCCAAAGTATGCGCCAGGCTTTTCAGGAAGAAAAAACTCAAAGTATGGCCGAAATTCAGCGCCAAAAAGCAGAAAAAAGAGCCAAAGAACTTGAACTCCAACTTAATCAAGTGCTACTTGAAACCACACAAGACTCCTTGTCGCTGGCAGAACGACTCCGGAGACAGCGCGAGGCGCAAATTGACCTGCTGAAAAAAGACAGTGCCATTAGAGCGCTGCAAATTGAACAACAAAAAATTAAACAACGAGAGGCCGAAGCTGTAATTCAGCAGCAGAAAGCATTGGAGCGTAGCCAAAAACTCATCATTTACGGTACCGGTATTGTGCTCATCCTTTCGCTTTTAGCTGCTATTTCTTTATTTATACGCTTTCGCGATAAGAAAAAGGCCAATCGCCTGCTCGAAGATCGCAATAAAGAAATTGCTGAAAAAGGTGAAGAACTATCCAGTGCCCTCACAAAAATTCAAAAACAAAACAAGCAAATTACCAAAAGTATCAACTATGCAAAAAGCATACAGCGAGCAATGCTCCCCGATCCGTTAGAACTGAATAAATTTATTAAAGACTCATTCATATTCTTCAAACCCCGCGATATTGTAAGTGGCGACTTCTATTGGTTCAGAAAAGCGCAAAAGAAATTCGATATTCAACGTATTTTTAATATTGAACGCAAAGAAACATTCGAACCCTTGAAAAAGGACGACTACTTCTTGGTATCTGCTGTAGATTGTACCGGACACGGTGTACCCGGAGCATTTATGTCGATGATTGGTTACAACCTGCTCGACGATATTACGGATAAAGGTGTAAGTCGCCCCGATCTAATTTTAGAGCAACTCCATAAAGGAGTTCAGGTTGCCCTAAAACAACACGTAACCGACAACAAAGATGGTATGGACATGGCTATGTGCCAAATTGATATTGCTAATAAAAAGCTTAGATTCTCAGGAGCAAAAAACCCGCTAATCTACATTCAAGATGGTGAAATAAATCAACTAAAAGCAGATAAAATTCCCATTGGAGGAACATTTGTAAAAGACCCGACCTTCACGCTTCAAGAAATCGATATCGACCGTCCAACCTACTGCTACATGTTTTCAGATGGATTTGTAGATCAGTTTGGAGGCCCAAAAGGTCGCAAATACATGGCAAAGAAATTCAGAGCCCTGCTGCTGGAAATACACCAACGCCCCATGGAAGAACAGCGCGAAATTCTCTCACTTACCATCGAAGCATGGATGGGCGAAACATATGCCCAAATAGACGACATGCTGGTCATGGGATTTTTATTAACGCCTGAAGAATTAGAGGGTACAGGTAAAGACAAATAAATTTAAACCGTCGGTGTCGCTTTTAGATCGGAGGCATTACGACTAATGCTGAAACACGTCGCTGTAACTTGAAGCGACGCCGACGGTAAAACGAAACAGCCCCGCTAGAAACCGTCGGTGTCGCTTTTGAATCGGAGACATAACGAATAATGCTAAACCTCGTCGCTGTAACTTGAAACGACGCCGACGGTAGGACGAAACAACCCCGACAAAAACCGTAGGTGTCGCTTTTAGATCGGAGGCATTACGATTAATGCTGAAACACGTCGCTGTAACTTGAAGCGACGCCGACGGTAAAACGAAACACCCCCGCTAGAAACCGTCGGTGTCGCTTTTAGATCGGAGGCATTACGACTAATGCTAAAACACGTCGCTGTAACTTGAAGTGACGACGGCGGTAGAGAATGCTACCCACCGCAAACCGTCGGTGTCGCTATTAGATCAGAGTTTTTACGGCTAAAAT
>JAWOEM010000159.1:0-6849 GCA_046482785.1 Salinivirgaceae bacterium | reverse complement strand
CTCTTGTCCTTCGATTGAGGCGTGTAAATTTTTTATTGATAACATGTCCGTGTGTTTTTCTGTTTGTATTCTAATTTATTATCGATGTATCCTGATCGGATGTGTGGCTTAACCAACACTTCCTTCCAGACTTATTTGCAATAATTTTTGCGCCTCAACGGCAAATTCCATTGGAAGCTTGTTAATTACCTCTTTGGCGTACCCGTTTACGATCATTCCAATGGCGTCTTCGGTTGCTATGCCGCGCTGGTTGCAGTAGAAGATTTGTTCTTCCCCAATTTTCGAGGTTGTGGCTTCGTGTTCCACCTGAGCGGAATTATTATTCACCGTAAGGTAGGGGAACGTGTGGGCACCACATTTATCGCCCAATAGCAAACTGTCGCATTGCGAAAAGTTTCTGGCATTCTCGGCACGTTTAATAACTTTTACCAAGCCTCGGTAGCTGTTTTGGCTTTTGCCCGCCGATATGCCTTTCGAAATAATGGTGCTTTTCGTGTTTTTTCCTAAGTGGATCATTTTTGAGCCTGTATCGGCTTGCTGGTGGTTGTTGGTTACTGCTACCGAATAAAATTCGCCAACAGAATTGTCTCCCATTAGTACACAACTTGGGTATTTCCAGGTAATGGCCGAACCGGTTTCTACCTGTGTCCACGATATTTTGGAGTTTTTACCTTTGGCTAAACCGCGCTTGGTTACAAAGTTGAAAATTCCTCCTTTGCCTTCCTTGTTACCCGGATACCAGTTTTGAACAGTCGAATATTTTACTTCGGCGTGATCCATGGCCACAATTTCTACAATGGCCGCGTGCAGTTGGTTTTCATCGCGCATGGGAGCTGTACACCCCTCCAAATAGCTCACGTAGCTTTCGTCGTCGGCAATTATAAGCGTACGTTCAAACTGACCGGTATTGGCAGCATTAATTCTGAAGTAGGTAGAAAGCTCCATGGGGCAGCGTACACCTTTTGGTATGTACACAAACGATCCATCGGAGAATACGGCAGAGTTGAGTGCCGCAAAGTAATTATCTTCCGGAGGCACAACCGAGCCCATGTATTTTTTTATCAAGTCGGGGTGTTCTTTTATTGCATCGCTAATAGAGCAAAAAATAATGCCTTTTTCGGCAAGCGTTTCTGTAAATGTGGTTTTCACCGATGAGCTGTCCATTACTGCATCAACAGCTACCCCAGCCAGCACTTTTTGCTCTTCCAAAGGTATGCCCAGCTTGTTGAATGTTTCAATCAGGTCGGGGTCTACCTCGTCAAGCGACTCGTGTTTTGGCCCTTTCTTGGGTGCCGAGTAATATATAATGTCCTGAAAATCGATTTCGGGAATCTTTAAGTGCGCCCACTCCGGGGTTTTCATCTCTTTCCATTTACGAAAAGCACTTAGCCTATATTCAAGCATGAAATCAGGTTCGTTCTTTTTAGCCGAAATTTGCCTTACGGTTTCTTCTGTTAAGCCCTTAGGAAGTGCGTCGGCCTCTATGTCGGTGTAGAACCCGTATTTATAATCACTCTTCGTTACTTCATCCAGTATTTTATCTTGTTCCGTGGCCATAAGCCTTTGATTTTATGTTAATTTAAACTAGTTCTAAGTTACAAAATATATTCCAAAGCGAAATGTGTTCGTTTTGCATCAAATCGCTTTTTGTTTTGCCTGCAATAATCATGACGGATGTTCATTTTACGATGCAAGTGGGCGTTTTGACATTTTTTTGCATGGTCATTGCCAATATGTCGCACATTTTGTCATCTGTTTTTTATTCCCCTCAAGCAATTTTCGTATTGCATGATTTTTACATTGCAAAAAGAACAATCCTTAAATGTGGTGCAAAAATAATAGCTTCTACTCAACTAAAATGTAATATTTGGTACAAATGAGAGCTCATTTTGTTGAATAAAAGATTTCGCAAGCGGTATTAGCTGTGTTTTATAGAAGTCACAAGCAACAAATTTATGGTGCGTTTAGTCGGGCTTCCCGAAATTCTAAAAATACATTGAACCCCAAGACCCACAAGAAAGAATAATGAACAAAGAAAAACGCTTGTGAAATTTAGGTTAAAATGAAAAGAAATCGGAGGACTAGTTATTTTTTTTAAGGTTTTATGTCACAAAGAACTATCAATCCATTATTTTTGCAAAAAAATGAAGGTGCAATTGTTACAAACAGAGCGATAATCGCTCAAATTGAGCACTAAAAAAATTTTAGTGTGGTTGCGATAATAAAAAACTAAGAAAAGTACGTTAGTATACTGATTTGATTTACATAGCACTGATAAAATAATAACTATGAATACGGAGAACTTTGATCATAATTTGACAGATAATACCTCGTCCGGCAATCGGTCGAACCTTTTTTATAATATTACACTGGCAGTTCTTACGTTGGCTGTAATTGGTTTGGCCTGGTTGTATTATATCGAGAAAGAAAAAAACAGGGTTCAGGTAGTAGAAAATATCGAATTGAACCAAACCAAAGACAGTTTAGAATACAATCTTGAGAATATGATTGCCGAGTATGAATCGTTGCAAACAAGTAATGATGCTGTAAATCAGGAGCTTTTGGAAGAGAAAGAGCGCGTAAAAAGTCTGCTGGATAAGCTTCGTAATGAGCGTACATACAGCCGGTCGAAATTTAAGGAGTACGAAAAAGAATTGGGTACGCTGCGTAAAATTATGCGAAGTTACATTGTTCAGATCGACTCCTTAAATCAGAGCAATATTGCACTGCGTAAAGAAAATAGGCAAGTACGTACTCGTTACAGATCTGTGGAAACGCAAAATCAGGAATTGTCAGAAAAAGTTGAGGAGGCATCACGTAAAGTGGAAGTGGCTTCTGTTTTGCGTGCAATTAACGTATCGGCTCAAGGGTTAAACAAAAATGGAAAGGAACGTAGTCGCAATAAACAAATCGATAAGTTCAGGGCTTGCTTTACAATCGACGAAAACCGAATTGTGGAGTCGGGTACGAAAACTATTTACATGCGAATTATTACTCCGGCCGATTTTGTACTTGAAAACACACAGCTCGATTCTGTAAAGGTAAATGATACCAAAATTATGTATTCCGCAAAACGCGATTTAGAGTATGCCAATAAGCCCATCGATATGTGTATTTACTATCAGGTGTATGAATCATTGCCCGAAGGAGTATATGTATTTGAGCTGATCCATGGCAATAACATAATTGGGTCGACCAGTATGGAGTTGAAAAAGTCGATATTTTAATATGATTTTAATTACCGGAGGAACCGGCTTTGTTGGTGCTCACCTTACATATCAGCTCGTAACCGAAGGGCATTCCGTTCGGTTGCTTATTCGCAACCGCGAAAAAATTAGTGCGTTGGCAACTGTTTTTCGGTTTTACGATCGTGAACTCTCTGACTTTGACCATCTAATTGAGTTTTCCGATGGCGATGTCTCCGATATTTTTAGTATAAAAGAAGCGCTGGGCGATGATACACAACTGGTTTTTCATTGTGCAGGGGTTGTTTCATTTTCAGCCGACGATAAACAGAAACTGTTAGATGTTAATTTTTTCGGAACCAAAAATATGGTCGATGCGTCGCTTGCCACCAATGTGGAGAAGTTTGTTTACGTAAGCAGCATTGCGGCATTGGGCGATTCGCTCGACGAAATGGTTTCGGAGCAAAATCATAAATACGAAGTCGACCGAAATTCCCATTATGGAATTTCGAAACGCAAAGGCGAGCTTGAAGTATGGCGAGGTTCACAAGAGGGGCTGACAACCATAATTGTGAACCCTACCGTAATTGTAGGGCCGGGGCAGTGGAGCGCCGGAAGTCCGCAACTCTTTAAAACCGTTTATAAAGGAATGCCTTTTTATACAAAAGGCAGCACCGGTTTTGTCGATGTGCGCAATGTAGCCCAATCGATGATTAAACTTGCTTTTAGCGAAATTGAAAACGAACATTTTTTATTGAATAACAGCAACTTGGGTTATCAACAGTTTTTTAATATGGTGGCCGATAATTTGAGCGTAAGGCGTCCCAAATACGAAGCCTTACCATGGATGATGAATTTTGCAGCTGCGTTGCTGGGTTTTTTCGGACGAATTTCGGGTACACCATCGGCCATAAATAAACATGTGGCCAAGTCGGCTTTAACACAAACTGTTTACGATAACACGAAAATTCAATCTGTGTTGAAAACCGACTACGAAAGCATTGAAGATGCAATTGCGTTTACAGCCTCTTGTTTTAAGCGGGAGCACTACACTGTATGAGTTGTACAAACAGCGTAGCGCCTTGGTTTGGTTCTTGTGACGTGTAGCATTTGTTTGCCGAAAATCTCTTAATAAAAATTGTATATTTGCATAAAGCACCCTCTATGAGCAACCCCGACAAACAAATTGTTGATCTGATAAAAAAACACCATGTATTAACATTGGCCACTTGCGTGGATAACCGTCCGTGGTGTGCCAGCTGTTTCTATGCTTGGCTCAGCAGCGAAAATGCATTTGTTTTTACAACCGATAAAAGCACATTGCATGGTAAGCAGGCCATTTTAAATGAAAATGTAGCAGCAAATATTTATTTAGAAACCAAGGTAATTGGTAAAATACGCGGCTTGCAGGTGGCCGGAAGCTTGGAGCAACCTACGGGAGAGTTGCTCGAAAAAGTACGAAAAAGATATTTAAAACGTTTTCCGTACGCACGCCTGATGGAAACCACCATGTGGATACTCTACCCAACAACATTAAAATTGACTGATAACCGCTTAGGGTTTGGTAAAAAACTAATTTGGGAGAAAAACGAAAGTTCAAAATAATTACGAGTACTATGACAGAAAGAAAAAAGCTGACACCTTTATCAGAAATAGGAGAGTTTGGACTGATAGACCATATCAGTAAACAGGTAAAGTTAAAAAATAATGAAACTATAAAAGGTATTGGCGACGATGCCGCCGTAATGAGCTACGGAGAAAACCAAATGGTGGTAACCACCGATATGCTCATTGAAGGGGTTCATTTTGATTTGATGTATACGCCTTTGAAACACCTAGGTTATAAGGCTGTTGTGGTGAATCTTTCCGATGTTTTTGCCATGAATGCCATACCGAAACAAATTACAGTCTCATTGGCCATGTCTGGCAAATTTACGCTTGAAGCCATTAATGAACTGTATACCGGAATATACGCTGCCTGCGAAGCCTACAACGTCGATTTGGTTGGTGGCGATACCACTTCGTCTGTTACCGGAATGGCCATAAGCGTAACAGCTATTGGTGCGGTGGAGCCCGGCAAGGCGGTTTATCGAAACGGGGCCAAAGAAAACGATTTAATTTGTGTGTCGGGCGATTTGGGGGCGGCTTACACCGGCCTGCAGCTGCTGGAGCGCGAAAAAGAGGTTTTTAAATCGAACCCTAATGTACAGCCTGAATTGGAAGGGAACGACTATATTTTGCAGCGCATACTCAAGCCCGAAGCACGCGGCGATGTTATTGAGCTGCTTGCAAATAAAGGTGTAATGCCCACTTCAATGATGGATATCTCTGACGGTCTGTCATCAGAATTATTGCATATTTGCAAACAAAGCGAGTGTGGCTGCCGCATCTACGAAGAGAAAATCCCCATCAATGAAATAATAAAACCGATGGCCAAAGAAATGAATATCGAGCCACTTGTGGCAGCGCTCAATGGTGGCGAAGACTACGAGTTGCTGTTTACAATTAGTCAGACCGATTATGATAAAATAAAAGAAGATAAATCGATAACAGTGATCGGTCACGTTACCGAAAAAACAAGCGGGGCGTTTTTAGTGCCAAAGTCGGGAGAGGAAATTCAGTTGGTTGCACAAGGTTGGACTGCCTATAAAACAGAAGAGTAACATATTAATTAAATAAACTTTAATATTATTTTGCCATGGAACATTTAGTAAAAAAGCTTCTATTCGCATTGGCTCTTATTACAGCCCTTGTAAGTCAAAAGTCGTGCTTAGACGACGTTACCTCTGCCAGTGGAGGCGGTCGCGAAGGCGAAGTTGTGGTTGTTCTCGATGAGAAATTTCAGGACTCCAAAGCCGGAAATTACATCGATACCGTGCTAAGAGCACCATTTTACGGATTGCCACAGTACGAACCCCTGTTTAAATTGTACGTAATTCCATGGAATGCATTTAGCAACACCTTTAAATCGTTTCGCAATATTGTAAAAGTACGCATTTCATCATCTGTCGGCGAAAATGAGGTGACAGTAAAGCGAACCGGAATGCAAACGGTTTTTCATTTTAAAGCAAAAAACGAATCGGAATTTGTTAAATTGCTACTAAAGAATCAGGATCAGCTGGTTAGCTTACTGCATTATTCAGAAAAGGAGTATGCTAAATACAAAATCAAACAGGGAGTTGATAAGAATCTTAGAAAAAAACTGCTAAAAACACACCAAATAAAAACCACACTCCCCGATGGGTACACTATGCGGATAGATACCACCGACTTTGTGTGGCTTTCCTACGAGACCAATCAGTTGAGTTCCGGCGTTTTTATTTATTATTTCGATTACGAAGATACCGCAACGTTTACAAAAGAATATTTGCTTCATAAACGCGACTCGCTCCTTGAAAAATATGTTCAAGGTCCGTTGGCCGATAAACGGGAGACCTACATGACAACCGAGTACAACTACATTCCTCCAAAGTTTACGGAGTTGATGGTCGAAAAAAAATATTATACAGAAATTCGGGGCTTGTGGACTGTTGTCAATGATTTTATGGGAGGCCCGTTTTTGGCAGCGATATCGCTGCCGCTGTCGCTGTCCAGCGCGGTACGCTCCAGTTGAAGGTCGTCCGCGGTAATCTTCTCTCCGTCGCATAGGGTTACTGCGCGCTGC
>JAWOEM010000040.1:0-2775 GCA_046482785.1 Salinivirgaceae bacterium | reverse complement strand
GATGAGTTTCGCTACGAGGATGGCGGTTCGTACACCGTGCATACTGCCGTGCGTTCGGCGGATTCACTCGTCGTGGTCGAGGTGCGGGAAGTGGTCGCGGGTGGGGCACGGCCGGACTTCGTGTTCTATTGTGCAGGTGATTTGTTCGGTTAGTTTTTTTAGTTCTTTATTTTCAGGAAGTTTGTGTTTTTTTCGGTTGTTTTCTATATAGTGGAAGGTGTTTTGTAATTGGTTTTCGGTTTTTATCTCGGTACACCCAAACTTTTGCGTCCACATTTGTGTCTGGGTTTCGCCTCGATTCTTCTTCACAGGTTGGTTATCGTCCCCCACGGTGACTGGCGGCACTGATGAGGCCTCCCCGGTGCCTGGCGGCACTGCCGCCGACAAGGGGGCATGCCCCCTTGTTGTACTACGGGACTGGGTTCGACCCATGGCTATATTCGTTGCCCGGGCGGTCATCGCTTTTATCTTTCCGACAATTTTTTCTACTTCTTCTTTTTCGCATACAAGGAGCAGGTGCATGTGATCTCCACAAACATTATAGGCAGGTATGTTCAATTGGTCTTTTTCAACTATATCAGCCACAGTCTGTGTTACAATTACTTCCTCTTTTTCGCTCAACCACACGGGATCGCTTAGTTTTACATAATTATCAAACATTCGTTGCGAATAGCGCGAATTATGGGTAGCTGTGGTTATATGCCACGCCTTTTTCTTTTTTTGTGTAAACACCTCCGGGAATTCTTCTTCCCATTTGAACGCTTTTTCTCCGGCCACTTCAGGATCATCAATTAGGGAATTTCCGCATTTGATATTGCTGCTCAGGGTGTTAAGTTTACGACCTTTTTGTGCTGTGCGTAGCCATAAAGAGAGTTTGGCAATTTCAACGGACTCTTCGTTCAGGTCAACTCCATAAATGTTGTATTCAAGAATTGCTGATTCAACATCACTAAGTACCATGGGAACTTTATGATATTTTGCTGTTATTTCGTCAAGGTATCGATGTTCACTAATTAGAAATTCTAAAGCTTGATTTAAAAAAGCACCGGAGCCACACGCAGGGTCACAAATTTTTAAATTTAATAGCCAGTCACGGTAGGCTTGTAAATCATCAACGCCTTTTTTAGTTCTTTTACCGGAATGTCCAAAACGTTCATCTGTAATGTTTAGCTCCGCTTTTTTTTATTTTCACAAAGTTGGCCAACGGTATTTTCTACAATGTATTTGGTAATGTATTTGGGGGTGTAAAAAATGCCGTCTTTTTTCCGGCGGGTTTTCTGCGTATCGACTTTTTCTCCTTTGATTTCGGCCTGTATGTTTTCAATCTCTCCCAAAGAGTGCTCGAATATGTGCCCCAGGATATTGACATCAACATCAGTTTCAAAATCGTAGGCCGTTAGTTTTAAGGTATGCTCAGCTAAAATATCATCGTCAATATTCAAATTGTCCAACACTTCATCCGGCTCAAACAGGCCGCCATTATATGCAAAAATCGCCTCTCTGTTTCCACTTTTCGGACGCCCCTTATACAACACATTAAAATACTGCTTAAATGTTTCATAGAGGCTTCTATCGCCCCCAAAAGCCACATCATCTTTCCATTTTTCAATGATCTTTGAAATGGAGTTAGCAGGTAACAAAAGCCGATCTTCTGCAAAGAAAATGAATAAGAAACGATCAAGTAATTTCTGCGTTTTCTTGAATAATTCCAGTTTGCTTTTGGCCGGATTCCTTTCAACCAGATTGTTATAAAGGTCTTCCCTGAATTTTCTGTAATCAGCATAAAGGTGCTTGGTAACTTTTTCTTCCTGAATAATGGATGCTTCCTTAATCTTCAGAGGCAAATCATTCAGAACACTATCCTTTGAGAGACAAATCCAGAGGAGCGCAAACTGCTCGTTTGTTAAGTTGAAAAGATCAAAATCAATATGGTGAACGGCATTTTGAATATAGAACCGCAATTTTTCAAAATTTGAAGTAACTACGTAAACACCTAAATTCCGCACGGATTTTGACCGTGAAAAATTAAATCCGTGCGGAGTTTAGGGAATAGACTTAGTACCTCGATGGCTTTTTGATCGTAGTACAAATACTTACAAAGCGGACAAGAGGTGCAGTAAATACAAGATTTACAATAAATTTGTCGCTTTAATACTCAGATAGCTATAAAATTGGGTACGAAAACAGACAACCATAAAAATAGTGTCCTGTCAAGCCTAATCTTACGGGTCAAGTATCGATGTTTTCATTTTTATCTGCGTTAAAAAATGTTTACAGAACGCTGCTATGCGCACATTTTTTGTCTTGCTAAAAACGAAAATCTCTTCAACTTACCCAAAATATCAAACTTGACATGACACTAGTGTCACACTCTTCTATTCAATTACGTCTCCTGCTAGTGAGCGAAAGGCTTACTTTTTAAGACCTTTCAAACTGCACTGAGCCAAATTTACGATTTTCATTTTACAAAACAACCCGTCAAATCGTAAGATTTGGCGGTGGTAATTAAACTTCTCGTTCGTAAAACCCGCCACATGCGCCTTTTGCTCACTCGCAGGTGTTGTAAAGCGTGGTTTTATTTAATTTCTTTATTCAATTTACTGGGATTCATTCTGTTATCAAAGATTGTTACAACTTTGATCTGTTTATCGTCGTATCGATAAAATACTGATGTCTGTTTAGTCACAATCAACATGTAAAGTCCTTTTGAAATATCAGATTTTTGACATAAATCAGGAAATTCGCACACTTGTTTTAATGATTTGTCAAGTTTTT